>DASVUG010000251.1:0-6310 GCA_036387155.1 Pseudonocardia sp.
CGATGACGTCGCCGGTGGCGGCGGTGAAGCCGCAGGCCATGGCGTTGCCTTTGCCGCGGCGGGTCTGGTGGATGACTTTGGCCCAGGGCAGGACGCGGTGGGCGGTGGCGACGGTGTCGTCGACCGAGCCGCCGTCGACGATGATGATCTCGTGGACGGCGGGGCGGACCGCGGCGATGGCGGGGAGCACGATCTCGAGGTTGCGCGCCTCGTTGCGCGTCGGGACGACCACGGACACCCGCGGGGTCGCGGTGCGCTGCATCGTCCTCCCCACCGCCGTCCTCCCACCCTCGTCAGGCGCCGTGCGTCCCCTGGCCACCCGGGCCGCGGGGACCGACGTCCGGGCGGGCCCGGTGACGTGACGTTACCGCCCGCCCCGGCCCGCCCCCGTCGGCACCCGGTGATCGCCGGGCCCGCCGTCGGGCCCGCCGCCGTCCCGGCTAGCGTGGCCCGGCCGCGGCGCACGCGGCAGGAAGGACGGCCCCGGTGCCCGCGCTCCCCCACGTGTCGGTGTGCATCCCCGTCTACAACGGCGCGACCTACCTGGCCGAGACCATGCGCAGCGTGCTCGACCAGACCTACCGCGACTTCGAGCTCGTGGTGCTCGACAACGCCAGCACCGACGGCACCGGCGCCGTCGCCCGCTCCTTCGGCGACGCCCGCGTCCGGGTCGAGACCAACCCGGTCACGCTGCCGCAGGTCGAGAACTGGCGCGCCGTCGTGCCGCTGTGCCGCGCCCCGCTGATCAAGGTCCTCTGCGCGGACGACCTGCTGCACCCGCGGTGCCTGGAGTACCAGGTCGGGCCCATGGACGCCGACCCCGGCCTCAGCGTGGTGGCCGCGCGCCGCCACATGATCGACGAGCACAGCCGGGTGCTCGTGCCGCGCCGCGGACTCGGCGGCCTGACCGGCATCCGCTCCAGCGTCGAGGTCGCGCGCCGCGTCGTGCGCAACGGCGGCAACCCGATCGGCGAGGTCGGCGGGGTGCTGTTCCGCCGCGAGCACTACTTCGCCGTCGGCGGCTGGCGGGCGCGCTGGAACTGGGTGTGCGACCTCGACCTGTGGATCCAGCTGCTCCAGCAGGGGGAGTTCCTCGGCCTGCCCGAGACGCTCGCCGCCTTCCGCATCGGGCGCGGGAGCCTCACGTCGGAGAACGACGCCGCGCTCCACGCGCAGCAGCTCGAGTACCTCGAGGAGCTCGCCGCGACCCCGCACCTGCAGGTCCGCGGCGTGGACCTCGCCGTCGGACGGGCCGCGGCCAAGGCCGCACGCCTGCGCCGGCGCGCCCTCTACCGGCTCAGCGACCGCGCCGCCCGCCGCGACGAGAAGCTGCTCGCGCGGGCCGCGGCCCGCGCGGAGCGAGCCGCTCCCGCCACGGCCGGGACGCCCGCCGAGCACACCGGTCGCGACCCCGGCCCCCGGGCGGACGCGGAGCGGGACACCCGGGTGGGGGCCGCCGCCGAGCGGTGACCCGGCGCGTTGACCCGGCGCGTTGACCCGGCGCGTCGAGCCGACCGGACGGACAGGGCCGGGCGGATCCGTTGTCGCACATCCTTTGCAGTAGGCGCGGTGGCTGCCTAGCCTCAGCGGTGTCCGCCCGTGTCGGGCGGACAAGCCACCGACGGGAGGGCGCACCGTGTCCCACACCGGACCGGACCCCCAGCTGATCGTCGCCATGCACATGAGCGACGGGCTGGTCAACGCGCCCACCGCGGCGGCCTTCGGGCTCTTCGCCGCGGTCGCGCTCGCCGTGTGCACCACGCGGGCGCGCGCCGATCTCGACGAACGCACCGCACCGATGGCCGGCCTGGTCACCGCGTTCGTCTTCGCCGTCCAGATGATCAACTTCCCGATCCTGCCCGGCGCCAGCGGCCACCTGCTCGGCGGGGCGCTCGTGGCGATCCTGGTCGGACCCTGGGTCGGCTCGCTGTGCATCGCGATCGTGCTGGTCGTGCAGTGCCTGCTGTTCGCCGACGGCGGCATCACCGCGCTCGGCACGAACATCACGAACATGGCGCTGGTCGGCACGTTCACCGGTTACGCCGTCGCGCGGGCCCTGCGGCGCCTCGCCGTCCGCTCGCGCCGCGGGCTGATCGCCGTGGCGTTCGTCGCCGCGCTGGTCAACACCGTCGTCGCGGCGCTCGCCTTCGTGCTCGAGTACGCCATCGGCGGTGCCGGCGGCGCCACGCTCGGCGTGGTGGCCACGCTGATGGTCGGGCTGCACGCGCTGATCGGCGTCGGGGAGGGCGTCATCACCGCCGCCACCGTCGCCGCGGTCGCCGCGGTCCGCCCCGACCTGATCCACCTGCTGCGGGGCACGCGGCCGGCCCTGCCCGTCGCCACGGGCGACGGAGCAGCCCGATGAGCGAGCGCAGCGGGCGGCCCGCGTCGGGCGCACCGCGGTCCCGGTTCCTGCTCGGCTTCCTGATCGCCGCGCTGGTGATCGCCGGGGGTCTGTCGTACCTCGCCAGCCCGAACCCCGACGGGCTGGACTCCGTGGCGCTCCACGGGTGCACGGTCAGCGAGACCGACGCGGGTGAGCAGCTCGACGGCACCTGCATCGCGCAGAACGCCACCGAGAGCCCCACGGCGCGCAGCCCGCTGGCCGACTACGCCGTCGGCGGCCGCGACGGCACCACGGGACTCGCCGGCGTCATCGGCGTCCTGGTGACGGCACTGCTCGGTGTCCTGCTGTTCCGGACCCTCGGGCGGGCGGGGCGCGCCGCGGGCGGGCCGGCGGACCCCGCCGCGGACCGGTCGGGCACCCGCCGGTCCACGCCGCGTCCCGGCGAGCGCTGACCGGGGTGGGCGCGGGCCACGCCCACCCGCTGCACCGGCCCGGGACGTCGCCGGTGCACCGCCTCCCGGCCGAGGTGAAGGTCGTCGCCGCGGTCCTCGGCGCCGTCGGCGTGGTGGCCACCCCCCGGGAGGCCTTCGGGGTGTTCGCCGGGCACCTGCTGGTGCTCGCCGCGATCTGGGCGATCGCCCGGATCCCCCCGGGGTGGATCCTGCGCCGCGCGGTGATCGAGCTGCCGTTCGTCGTGCTGGCCGTGCTGCTGCCGATCACCGGACCGGGCCCCCGGGTCGACGTGTGGGGCGTCGCCCTGTCGGAGCCGGGGCTGCTCGGCGCGTGGAACATCGTGGTCAAGGGCACGCTCGGTGTCCTGATCTCGTTGACGCTGGCCGCGACGACGCCGCTGCGCGCCCTGCTGATCGGCCTGCAGCGGTTGCGCGTCCCCGCGCTGGTCGTCACGATCGCGACCCTCATGCTGCGGTACGCGGACCTGATCCTCGCCGAGGCGGCCCGGATGCGGCGGGCGCGCCTGGCCCGCGGGCACGACCCGCGGTTCCTGTGGCAGGTCGGCGCGACCGCGCGCGGGGTGGGCACCCTGTTCGTCCGCACCTACGAGCGCGGCGAGCGGGTGCACCTCGCCATGCTGTCCCGCGGGTTCACCGGCGCCCTGCCCGGCGCGGCGGACGCCGTCCCCACGCGCCGCGAGTGGCTCGCCGGCCTCGCCCCGGCCGCGGTGGCCCTGGCGCTGCCCGTGCTGGCCGTGCTGGGCCGGTCCGGGGCCGCGGGGTGACGACGCCCGACGCGGACCGCGGCGCGCGACACCCGGGGGCGCCGGGCCGGCCGCCGACACCGCGGCCACCGGGCGCGCCCCCGGCGCTGGAGGTGAGCGGGCTCGCGTTCGCCTACCCGGACGGGCACCCGGCGCTGCACGGGGTCGACCTGCGCGTCGAGGCGGGCGAGCGGGTCGCCCTGCTCGGGCCGAACGGCGCGGGCAAGACGACGCTGGTGCTGCACCTCAACGGCATCCTGCGGGCCGGCGCGGGGCGCGTCACCGTGGCCGGGCTGCCGGTGCAGCGCGAGCACCTGCGCGAGATCCGCCGCCGCGTCGGCGTCGTCTTCCAGGACCCGGACGACCAGCTGTTCATGCCCACCGTCGGCGACGACGTGGCCTTCGGCCCCGCCAACTTCGGCGTCGCCGGCGACGCGCTGCGCGACCGCGTCCGCGACGCGCTGGCCGCCGTGGACATGGCGGGGTTCGCCGACCGCTCCCCGCTGCACCTGTCCGGGGGCCAGCGCCGCCGCGTCGCGCTGGCCACCGTGCTGGCCTGCCGGCCGGAGATCCTCGTGCTCGACGAGCCGTCGTCCAACCTGGACCCGGTGGCCCGCCGCGAGCTCGCGGAGGTCCTGCTGCGGCTGGACGTGTCCGTGCTGATGGTGACCCACGACCTGCCCTACGCCCTGCAGCTGTGCCCGCGGGCGGTGATCCTCGACGACGGCGTGGTGGTCGCCGACGGGCCCACCCGCGAGCTGCTGGCGGATCCCGGGCTGCTGGCCCGCCACCGCCTCGAGCTGCCCTTCGGCTTCACCCCGGGCTGAGCGGCGCGGCGCGGCCGGGGGTCAGGCGCGCGGCGGCGGGGACGGGTAGCCCGGCCGGACCGGCCGTGCCGCGTCCCCCGGGCCGTCGAGGTCGTCCGCGCGCGTCGACCCGGTCGGGACCTGCGCGACCCCGTGGGGCGGTGTCACGGCGTCCGCCGCGTCCCGCCCGTTGTGCCCACCCGCGTCACCGCCGGTGTCCACGCCCGTGTCCCCGCCGGCGTCCCCGTTCGTGCTCCCGACGTGCACCGGCGCCGGCGGGTCGGCAGGCGGGGGAACGGCGGGCGGGGCAACGGCGGGCGGGGCGGGCCGGGGTGCCGGCGGCAGGCCCTGCGGCGGGGCGATCCGCGGCGCGGGAGCCGGCGCCCCGGGGGACGGCACCCCCGACGGCAGGGCCCCCACGGGCGGCAGGTCCGGCAGCCCGGGGCCGGCGACGGCCTTGCGGGCCTCCCGCTCGGCGTCGGCGACCACCTTGGCGATGGCCGGGTCGGGAGCGATGTCGAACCAGTCGCGGACCGCGTCGTCGTCGTCCTCGGGACGCCCGGCCGCGTCGTCGACCGGCGACGGCTCGTACCGGAACACCCCGTCCTCCCCCGGCGCGCCCAGCATGCGGGTGAACCCCTCCAGCGCCTTGCCGAAGTCGCTGGGCACCATCCAGACCTTGTTCGCCTCGCCCTTCGCCATCTCCGGCAGGGTCTGCAGGTACTGGTAGGCCAGCAGCTCCGGCGTCGGGCGACCCGCCTTGATCGCCGCGAACACCTTCTCGATCGCCTTGGCCTCGCCCTGGGCCTGCAGGTACTGCGCCGCCCGCTCGCCCTGCGCCCGCAGGATCCGCGACTGCCGCTCGGCCTCGGCCTCGAGGATCGCCGCCTGCTTGCGGCCCTCGGCGGTGAGGATCTGGGCCTGCTTGTTGCCCTCGGCGCTGCGGATCGCGGACTCCCGCTGCCCCTCGGCGGTCAGGATCGTGGCGCGCTTCTCGCGGTCGGCCTTCATCTGCCGCTCCATCGACTCCTGGATCGACGGCGGCGGGTCGATGGCCTTGATCTCCACCCGGCCCACCCGGATGCCCCAGCTGCCGGTGGCCTTGTCCAGCTCGCCGCGCAGCTTGTCGTTGATCTCGTCGCGCGAGGTGAGCGTGCCCTCCAGGCTCATCCCGCCGACGACGTTGCGCAGCGTGGTGATGGTGATCTGCTCGACGCCGGTGATGTAGTCGGAGATCTCGTAGACCGCGGCCTTGGGGTCGAGGACCTGGTAGTAGACGACGGTGTCGATGTTCACCGTCAGGTTGTCCTGGGTGATGACCGGCTGCGGCGGGAACGACACCACCTGCTCGCGCAGGTCGATCCGCGCCCGGATGCGGTCGATGAACGGCACGATGAACGCCAGACCCGGCGTCTGCGTCTTCTGGTACCGGCCCAGCCGCTCGATCACCGCCGCCTGCGCCTGCGGGATGATCTGCACCGCCTTGACCACCGACACCACGACCAGCAGCACGAACAGCAGCACGACGACGAACACCACGGTCGACCCGTCCACCCCGGTCCTCCCCTTTGCGTCGGACGCCCTCGGCGTCGGTGATGCGCGGCCGGCGGTGCGCCGGCCCGTCAGTCCTCGGCGAGCACCAGGGCCGTCGCCCCGGAGATCCGCAGCACGGTGACCCGCTCGCCCACCTCGATCACCTGCGCCCCGTCGAACGCCCGCGCCGACCACTCGTCGTCGCCGATGCGCACCCGCCCGCCCGACCCGTCCACCCGCGCCAGCACCGTCGCCGACCCGCCCACCAGCGCCTCCGCCCGCGACGGCGTGTGCGGGACGCCGTGCTCCAGCCGCCGCCGCAACGGCGAGCGCCCCGCCAGCAGCAGAACCGACGCGACGGCGAACACCAGGGCGCTGCCGGCCACCCCCGCCCCCAGCGCCGCCGCG
>DASVUG010000252.1:0-3175 GCA_036387155.1 Pseudonocardia sp.
GCCCTGCGGAGGCGCGCCCAGGACCGACACTCGGCGGGGTGCGCAGCGTTGCCCGTTCCCGGGAACGGCCCTGCTCCGACCCGTCCTGGCCTAGCATCACTGCCGTGAGCGAGCAGCCGGCGACCGTGTCCGCGGACGAGCCGGGTCCGTGGCGCGATGCCGTGCGCCGGGTCGAGCACGGCGAGGTCGTCGCCGTCATCGCCCACGGTGAGCACGTGGCGGACGTCGTGCCGTCCGGCGAGCTCGACCGGCTCCGCGAGACGATCGAGGTCCTGTCGGACCCGGACGCGCTGCGCGCCCTCAACGACACCGAGGTCGACCTGGTGGGTGTCGACGCGATCAGGCAGCTGGTGGCCGACCGCGCGCGGCAGTCCGGTTCGTGAATCGGCCGCACCACACGATCGCCATCACCCGGTCGGTCCGGCGCGCGCTCGCCGAGACGTTGCCGCTCGACGTCGCCGTCGCCGCGGCCGACTTCTTCGCCGGCGCGCTCTCGACCGACCCGTACCGCGTCGGCAAGCCGCTCGACGCGCCGTTCGAGGGCGTCCGTTCGGCCAGGCTGATGCGCGACTGGCGCGTACTGTACGTCGTCGACGACGCCGCGCACACCGTCGTCGTGCGGGGCATCGTCCACCGGCGCGACGCCTACCGGTCGCCCTGACGTCCGGCCTACAGCCCCGAGAACCAGCGCTCGGCGTGGCGGGGGGTGGTGCTCGTGCGGCCGATGCGCAGCTCCGTCGGCAGGGTGACGCGGCGGGGGCGGCTGCGGTCGAAGCGTTCGAGCAGCAGCTCGCCGGCGGCGCGGCCCTTCTCCAGCACGGGCTGCCACACCGTCGTCAGGCCCGCGCGCTCGGCCTCGGGCACGCCGTCGAAGCCGGTGATCGTCAGGTCGTCCGGGACGACCAGCCCCTGGTCGGTGGCGTGGCGCAGCGCGCCGAGGGCGAGGATGTCCGAGGTGCAGGCGACGGCCGTGAGCTCGGGGTGCGCGGCGAGCAGCTCCGCGGCGGCGGACTGGCCGTCCTCCACCGAGTGCTCGAAGCGCTCCCACACCGGCACGGAGGACCAGGCGACGCCCACCTCGGTCAGGCCGTCGCGCAGGCCGGCGAGCCGGTTGCGCTGCACGGGGTAGGCGATGTCGGCCTGGCGCGCGGCGGAGGCCGGGCCGTCGTTGCGGCGCACACCCAGCCGCATGGAGATCACGCCGAACCGGCGGTGGCCCAGGCCGGTCAGGTGCCGGGCGAGGCCGAGCATGGCGGCGTGGTCGTCGATGCCGACCCGGTCCACGCCCTCGACACCCGTGGGCTGGTCCGACACCACCGTGGGCACGGGGCGTTCCAGCACGGCGAGGAAGTGCGGGTCGTCCTCGCGGACGGAGTACACGACGAAGCCGTCGACGCCCGCCCGGTGCACCGCCGCGACGTCGGCGTGCTCCGGGCTGACCGGGATGAGCAGCAGCCCCTGCCCCGCCCGTTCACAGGCCAGCGCGAGACCTTCGAGGAAGCCGGTGGCCACGGGGTCGCGGAAGGCGTACGACAGGGTCTCGGTGAGCAGCAGCCCGACGGCGCCGGCGCGGCGGGTGCGCAGCGACCGCGCCACCGGGTCCGGCCCGGGGTAGCCGAGCCGGCGGGCCGCCTCCAGCACGCGCTCGCGCAGGGGCGCCGACAGCTGGTCCGGCCGGTTGTACGCGTTCGACACCGTCGTCCGGGAGACGCCCAGCTCCGCGGCGAGCGAGGCCAGCGTGGCGGGCCGGCGCGTCTTCGGCGACCCGGACATGCGCGAACGGTAGCCGCTGCGCCGATCGGGGTGGAACCCCGGGCGCCCGCGTGTCACGGGTTACGCTGAACCGACAATCGTTGTCGTTTGGTGGGCCGGGCGTGGGAGGTGCGGCGTGACGCTGCCGCGGACGGCGCAGGGGACGGGGAGCACGGAGGCGGCGGCCGGCCTCCCCGCGGTGGCGCTGCGCGGCGCGCGGCTGTCCTACGGGAACCGGACGCTGTGGTCGGGGCTGGACCTGGACGTCGCGCCGGGCGAGTTCGTCGCGGTGCTCGGGCCGAACGGCTCGGGCAAGACGTCGCTGATCCGGGTGCTGCTCGGGCTGCAGCCGCTCAGCGCCGGCGAGGTGCTGGTCGGCGGGCGCGAGCCGCGTCGCGGCAGCGCCGGCATCGGCTACATCCCCCAGCAGAAGGCGCTGGACCCGGACCTGCCGCTGCGCGGGCGCGACCTCGTCGGCCTCGGCCTCGACGGGCACCGCCCCGGCACGGGGTGGCGGGGCCGGCGGCAGCGCCGGGAGCGGGTGGACGCGGCGCTGCGCGCCGTCGGGGGCACGGCCTACGCCGACGCCCCCGTGGGCCGGCTGTCGGGCGGCGAGCAGCAGCGGCTGCGGGTGGCGCAGGCGCTGGTGGGCGACCCGGCGGTGCTGCTGTGCGACGAGCCACTGCTGTCGCTGGACCTGGCCCACCAGCACACGGTCACCGAGCTGATCGACCGGCGGCGGCGCACGGCGGCGACGGCCGTGCTGTTCGTGACCCACGAGATCAACCCGATCCTGCCCCTGGTGGACCGGGTGCTCTACCTGGTCGACGGGCAGTTCCGGGTCGGGCCGCCGGCGGAGGTGATGACGTCGGAGGTGCTGTCGACGCTGTACCGGACGGACGTGGACGTGCTGCGGGTGCGCGGGCGGCTGGTCGTCGTCGGCGCGGACGGCGCGGACGCGGCGCACTGCCACGGGGAGGAGCTGCCGTGAGCCGGCCGACCGGGCGGGGCGGGGGGCCGCGGTGAGCGAGCGCAGCGAGCGAACCATGGACACCGCGCTCCACGCTGAGTCGGACTCCCCAGGGCCGACCGAGCGCAGCGAGGGAGTGCGGTGAGCAGGCTGTTCTCGTTCGAGAACTTCGGCGGGCTGCTCGCGCTGCCGTTCGTGCAGTCGGCGCTGGTCGCGTGCGCGGTGCTCGGGGTCGTCGCCGGGCTGCTGGCTCCGCTGATCGTCGCCCGCGGGATGGCCTTCGCCGTGCACGGGACCTCCGAGCTGGCCTTCACCGGCGGTGCGGCGGCGCTGCTGGCCGGGGTGGGGGTGCAGCTCGGTGCCGTGGCCGGGGCCGTCGTCGCCGGGGTGGTGTTCGGGCTGCTCGGGCTGCGCCAGCGCGAGCGGGACTCCGTGATCGGCGTGGTGCTCGCG
>DASVUG010000253.1:0-5930 GCA_036387155.1 Pseudonocardia sp.
GCTCGACGACCTGCGGCGCGCGGTCACGCCGCTGGCGGCGACCTGGGAGGGCCGCGCCGCCGAGGAGTACCGGGCGCGGCCGCGGCAGTGGGACACCGCGGCCGCCGACCTCACCCGGGTGCTGGCCGACGTCGGCCGGGCGCTGGGCTTCGCCGAGGAGGGCTACCGGGCCACGGAGAGCGCCAACGCGGCGCTCTGGGCCCGCTGACGGGGGCGGGGCCGGGAGCCGTCGCGAGGGCCCGGGCCGCGCCGCCACCCGGGTCCCCGCCAGCCCGGCGCGGCCCTGGAGCGCCCCCCGGCGGCGGCGCGCAACCGGGTTCCCACGGCCGGGTAGGGGGTGATTTGAAGTGGGGCGCGGGCGGCGGGTACCCTCGAAAATCGATGTGCGGCGGGTGGTGACCCGCGGCCGCGGGCCGGCCGCGATTCACGCGCCCGGTCCGCGCCCCACCGGCTGCAGCGACCGAGGCAGCACCCGAGCTCAGAACGACGAGGTAGATCCGTGCCCACGTACAGCCCCAAGCCCGGCGAGATCACCCGCGCCTGGCACGTGATCGACGCCACCGACGTCGTGCTCGGCCGGCTCGCGTCGCAGGCCGCGACGCTCCTGCGCGGCAAGCACAAGCCGACCTTCGCGCCGCACATGGACACGGGCGACTTCGTGGTGGTCGTGAACGCGGAGAAGGTCGCCGTCACGCAGAGCAAGCGCGACAACGAGTTCGTCTACCGCCACAGCGGCTACCCGGGCGGTCTGCGCAAGAAGTCGGTCGGCGAGATGATCGACACCCAGCCGGACCGGCTCGTCGAGAAGGCCATCAAGGGCATGCTGCCCAAGAACAAGCTCGGGCGCGCCATGGCGAAGAAGCTCAAGGTCTACGCCGGCCCGGAGCACCCGCACGCGGCCCAGAAGCCCGTCGACTACCAGATCACCCAGGTCGCCCAGTGAGCGAGCCGACCAGCGACGAGAACGAGGGACAGACCGTGACCACCCCCGAGCCCGTGATCGAGGCCATCGAGGCCGTCGAGGAGGCCGCCGTCGAGGCCGAGGCGACCGCCGTGGCCGACGTCACCGACGACTACGAGGCCGAGGTCGGGACCGTCGCCGACATCCCCGCCGTCTTCGGCGAGCGCCCGGTGCAGACCGTCGGCCGCCGCAAGGAGGCCGTGGTCCGCGTCCGCCTCATCCCGGGCAGCGGCAAGTTCACGCTGAACGGCAAGAGCCTCGAGACCTACTTCCCGAACAAGCTGCACCAGCAGCTCATCCGCGAGCCGCTGGTCACCGTCGAGAAGACCGAGCGGTTCGACATCTTCGCGAACCTGCAGGGCGGCGGCACCTCCGGCCAGGCCGGTGCGCTGCGCCTGGCGATCGCCCGCGCGCTGATCGAGGTCGACGCCGACGACCGGCCCTCCCTCAAGCGCGCCGGCTTCCTGACCCGCGACGCCCGGGCCACCGAGCGCAAGAAGTACGGGCTGAAGAAGGCCCGCAAGGCCCCGCAGTACAGCAAGCGCTGATCCGGGCCGTGCGACGGCTGTTCGGCACGGACGGCGTCCGCGGACTGGCCAACGGCGAGCTGCTCACCCCCGAGCTGGCCCTCGCCGTGGCATCGTCCGCGGCGCGCGTGCTCGGGGAGCGCGACCGGTCGCACCGCCCGGTCGCGGTGGTGGGGCGGGATCCCCGGGCGAGCGGCGAGATGCTCGAGGCCGCCGTGTGCGCCGGGCTCGCCGCCGCGGGAGCGGACGCGGTACGGGTCGGCGTGCTGCCCACGCCCGCCACCGCTTTTCTGGTGGACGACCTGGGTGCCGACCTGGGCGTCATGATCTCCGCCTCGCACAACGCGATGCCGGACAACGGGATCAAGCTGTTCGCCGCGGGCGGGCACAAGCTGCCCGACGCCCTGGAGCTCGCCGTCGAGGAGGGGCTCCACGCGGCCGTCGCCCGGCCCACGGGCGAGCGGGTCGGCCGGGTGCGCGACCTGCCCGGCGCAGCCGATCTCTACGTCGCGCACCTGCTCGCCGTCACACCGCAGCCGCTGGCCGGGCTCCGGGTCGTCGTCGACTGCGCGCACGGCGCCGCGTCCGCGGTAGCCCCGGCGTGCTACGCGGCCGCGGGCGCGGACGTCGTCGCGGTCGCGGCGGAGCCGGACGGGCTGAACATCAACGACGGCGTGGGCTCGACCCACCTGGCGCCGCTGCGGGCGGCCGTGCGCGCCCACGGGGCGGACCTGGGCATCGCCCACGACGGCGACGCGGACCGCTGCCTGGCCGTCGACGCGGACGGGCGCGACGTCGACGGCGACCAGATCATGGCCGTGCTCGCGGTGGCGATGCAGGAGGCCGGCGAGCTCGTCGACGACACGCTGGTCGCCACGGTCATGAGCAACCTGGGTCTGCACCTGGCGATGCGCCAGCACGGCATCGCCGTGCGCACGACGCAGGTGGGCGACCGGTACGTGCTCGAGGAGCTGCGGGCGGGCGGCTACGCCCTCGGCGGCGAGCAGTCCGGGCACGTGGTGCTCCCCGCCCACGCGACGACCGGCGACGGCCTGCTCACGGCGCTGCGGGTGATGGCCCGCATGGCGCAGACCGGCAAGAGCCTCGCCGACCTGGCCGGCGTCGTGACGGTGCTGCCGCAGGTGCTGGAGAACGTGCGGGTCGCGGACAAGGAGGCCGTGGCGGCGTCCGCCGCCGTCGCCGAGGCCGTGGCCCGGGCCGAGGAGCAGCTCGGCGACACCGGCCGGGTGCTGCTGCGGCCCTCGGGGACCGAGCAGCTGGTGCGGGTGATGGTCGAGGCGCCGACGGACGCGCAGGCCCGATCGACGGCCGAGGCGCTGGCCGCGGTCGTCGCCGCCGCCCGCTGACCGGCGGCCCGGCTCCCGCGACTTCTCCCGAACCGCCACGGGCGGGCCCCGTCGTGGGGCACGATCCGGGGGTGGACCTGCACGTCGATCACGCCGCCCTGCGCGCCGCCGCGGCCGGCGTCGAGGAGCTCCTGCCGGTGCTGTGCGCGCCGGGGCTGGACCCGTCCGAGCTCGCCGCGCTCGCCACCCTGCCGGGCGGCGTCGGCGTCGTCGCCGAGCACGACCGCCTCCTGGCCGCCGCCGCCCGCACCCGGCGCGCGCTGGCCGAGCTGGCCGACGGGCTCGGCGCCGCCGCCGCGGCCGTCGCGGTGGCCGAGCAGGAGGCCGTCCGGTCGGTCCTCGCGGTGGGCCGGTGACCGGGCCGCCGCTGCCGCGCGTGCGGGAGTGGTCCGCCGCGCTGGCCGCGGCCCTCGACCGGACCGTCGAACGGCTCGACACCACCGCGCGCGGGGTCGCCGAGGGCTGGCCCGACGCGCGGGGCCGGGAGTGGGCGGACCGGCTGGCCCTGCTGCGCCGGGAGGTCCTCCGGGACGCCGACGACGCGCACGCTCTCGGCCGCACCGCGGACCGCCTCGCCGGGGACCTGGCCGTCGACCTCGCCGCGGACCCCGCCGACCCCGCCCCGGGGCCGGTCGGTCCGCGGCTCGGAGGGATCGCGGCCGGCCGCGTCGACGAACGCCGCGGCGTCACCATCCCGCAGCTCGGGGACCGCCCCGGCGGCTGACCGGCGGTCAGGTGCCGGCGCCGGGTGCGGTCAGCTCCGTGCCCTTGACCTTGCCGTCGAGCAGCACGTCCGCGCGGTCCTCGTCAGCGAGGTGGTGCAGGAGGAACGCGGTCACGAGCGCGCGGGTGACGCGACGGGTCCGCGCGTCCGGCCCGCCGGTGAGGAGCACGTCGCTCCAGTGCTTGCCGTCGAGGAAGCCGGTGTGGTCGGCCTTGCGCAGCGTCCGCAGCCGCACCGGGCCGGCCGCCGCCGCCGCGATCGGCTCGGCGTGCCCGGCGGCGGGGGTCACGGTGTCCCGACCGGCCACGACGTGCAGCGTCGGGACCGTGACGCGGCGGGCCGCCTCGACCGCCGAGGGCCGGGTCTGGGCGACCGCGAGGGTGACGACGGCCGCGAGTCGCGGCGCGTCCGCGGCCGCGAGCAGCGCGACCCCGCCGCCGATCCCGTGCCCGGCCAGCGCGGTGCGCCGGGCGTCGACGCTGATCCGGCCCTCCCCGAGCCGGACCCCGACGCAGACGTCGAGCGCGGTCCGCAGGTCGGCGGCGAAGCGCGCGTGGCTGGGCAGGGCGCCGCGGTGGCTGTCGGGGGCGGCCACGACGATGCCCCACGAGGCGAGGTGGCGCAGCAGCTCGGCGTAGCGGGCGACGGGCTGCAGCCAGTCGTGGGCGAAGGCGAGCGCGGGCAGGCCGAGGCCCGCGGCGGGGGCGTAGACCACGCCCGGCACGCCGACCATGCCCAGGTCCCCGCGCAGCACGTCGTGCGGCCCGGGCGCGGACAGCGCCGACACGGCCTGCCGCGCGTTGCTCACCTCGGGCGGGCGCGCGGGCGCGCTGGTCGGGCTCACAGCGGTGCACCGTACCGCCGGCGGCGGCGACCGGCGCGGGCCGGCCGGCCGCCGCGGTGATCCACCTGCCCGGCCGGGTACCGCGTCGGCGTGCACACTGTCCCGCGGCGGCGACGCGAGCGGGCGGGCCGTGACGGCCGGCGGCGGCAGGAGCGACCGCTCCTCGGGCAGACGGGACTGACATGATCGGTGTGCACGGAGGGGCCCGTCGGTGCGCGGCCGGCGGTGTCGCGGTGCTCGGGCTGGTCCTCGCCCTGGCGGGCTGCGCCGGTGGGACCGTCACGAACGACAGCATCGAGGAGCAGGTCAAGAGCCGATTCGGCGCCGACCGGGTGAACTGCCCGGCCGACCTGCGGCGCGAGGTCGGCCAGTCGACCGTGTGCACGGCCACCCGCGGCGACGGCACCTTCGACGTCAGGGTCACGGTCACCGGCGTGGACCGCGACCCGCCCGAGCTCGCCGTCGACCGGGTCGGTGGCCCGGCGGCCGCGACCTCGACCTCGACGGCCACGTCCACCGCCGACGGCGTCGAGGAGCAGGTCCGCAGCAGGCTCGGCACGGACGACGCCGAGTGCCCGACCGACCTCGCCGGTGAGGTCGGCCGGTCGATGGTCTGCACGGCGACCCGCGGGGACGAGACCTTCGACGTCCGCGTGACCGTCACCGCGGTGCGCGGCACCGCGATCGACCTGCTGATCGAGCGCGCCGGCGGCACCGCCGCGCCGGGCTCGGACGGGGGCGGCCCCGCGTCCGGGGCCGGCGGGGGCACCGGCGTCGACGTCGTCTCGGCCGACCCTTCGGCGAGCATCGCCGGCTCCGAGGTGGCGCAGAGCGTGCGCACGGAGCTCACCGCGAAGGGCAAGCAGGTCGACCGGGTGACGTGCCCGGACCTGGCGGCCCGGGTGGGCGCGTCGGAGCGGTGCACGCTCGTCTCCGGTACGGCGACGTACGGCGTCACCGTCACCGTGACCAGCCTGCAGGGCACCGACGCGCGCTTCGACATCCAGGTCGACGAGACGCCCCGCTGACCCGTCCGCGGTCGCACCACCGCCCGCGCGGGTGGCTCCGCGCGGGCCGGCGGGGCACTAGCGTGCGCGAGGTGCGAGAGGTCTTCACCGTCGAGCAGGTGCGCCGGGCCGAGCAGGTGGTGCTCGACCGCGTCCCGCCCGGCACGCTGATGCGCCGCGCGGCCTTCGGGCTGGCCGTGGTGGCGCGGCGGGTGCTCGCCGGGGGCGCGGGGAGGGTCGCCGGACGCCGGGTGACCCTGCTGGTGGGCGCCGGGGACAACGGCGGCGACGCCCTGTGGGCGGGCGCCGAGCTGCGGCGGCGCGGCGTGGCGGTCACGGCCGTGCTGCTGCACCCCGCGCGGGCCCACGCCGAGGGCCTCGCCGCCCTGCTCCGCGCCGGCGGGCGGGTCGCGGTCGGGCCCGACGCCGCCGGGCCGGCGGCACTGCGGGCGGTGACGGCGGCGGACCTCGTGCTGGACGGCGTCGTCGGGCTCTCCGGG
>DASVUG010000254.1:0-4850 GCA_036387155.1 Pseudonocardia sp.
CGTCTCCTCCGGAGTGATCAACGGCGGCAACTGCGCCAACAGACAGCTCTCGCACACCCGCACGTGCAACGGGTAGGTCACCTCCGGCCGCTCCAACGCCTCCGCGGCCAGGAACAACTCACACGGCGGCGTCGCCCCCAGGTCGACGAAGCTCCGCAACACCACCGACCCGCACAGTCGACAGGCCTCGGCCGTTCCGGCGTCGGGCGAGTGCGGCCGGTCCGCGTCACGGCCCACGCCCGGCCCGGTCACGTCATCCGTGGTCTCGACGGTCGGCACGGCGTCGAAGTCTCGCAGACCACCGCCCTGGATCCGGCGCGGGGCGGACGCGTCGTGACTGGATCGACAGAGCCCCGGCCGCGCGGTGCACCCCTCACGGCCGTGGGACGATGAAGGTCAGTCCGCCGTGGTGTAACGGCAGCACCTCAGATTTTGGTTCTGATGGTCCAGGTTCGAATCCTGGCGGCGGAGCGGCAGGTCGGCGCGGACGTCCGTGATCGCTGCTGCCGGCCCGACAGCGGTGGTCGACAGCGCCGGCCCGGCCGCCGCAGGGCGGCTCGTCCAGCAGACCCCGCCCGGCGAGCCGCACGGAGCGTGGCGCGTCGTTGACGGTTCCCCCGCCGTCGAAAATGCTCGGTCCCGCTCGATCGAGTGACGCCACCGCACCGACTCCGTCGGGGGGAACACGGACCGGCGTCACGGGCACGCAGCTTCCCAGCACCGGCGGACTGTCGCTCCGGCACACCCCTCCCCGCCACTGACGGCGCTCGGAGCGGGGAGATCGGGGGCGCTCGCCGACGCGCGGTCCGTCGGGCAACCGCGTTCACCACGACCCATGAGGAGCAGTACCGGAACGCGACGAGTCCTCGCCATGGGCGTCACCTGCGCCATGACCGCCCTGGGGCTGATCACGGCCGGGCTGGGGACCGCCGCAGCGGCGGCGCCGCCCAGCAGCTACCTGGTCCCGTCCCAGGACCGCCTCCCCGCGGCCATCCGCCTGCCAGGCCTCCTCCGTCCACGGTGTGCGCGGGCGGAGAAGGCGGGGAGTCCGTAGGCCCCGTCGGCTGGGGCGACGCCGGTGCGGCGTTCTACGGAGTCCGACCCGGGCTGCGCTCGAGCACCGGCGGCACCGATGACCACAGGGCTTCGACGCGGGCGACCACCCGGTCGTAGGCCTGCTGCTCGCTGCGGCTGAGCTCGGCCTCGCACTTGTCCGGGTAGGAGCTCACCGCATCCCACAGCGTGGCGATGTCGTCGTCCCAGGGCAGCGTGAGCAGGCCGACGGTGCGCGACAGGCAGTTGGCGACGCCGACCGGCTCCTCGCCGAGCACGTCGGAGTACCGCTGCACCGCGGCGGCGAGCGCCGGGTGGGCCCGGTGCACGGCGAGGACCTCCGCGGCGTGGTCCAGCGTCGCCAGCGGCGCGTGGCCGATCGGGACGAAGCGCAGCGGCACGACCTGGTCCGTCCAGCCGCAGCGAGGCAGCCGTCCGGAGAGGAGCTGCGCTCCGCCCCGTGCCTGCGTCGGGCGCACGACGGACGCGACGTCCTGCAGGGCCCGCAGCGCCTTCCCGTTGGCGAACGGTGGCGGCATGTCGACTCCCGCCTCGGCCTCCCAGGCGGCGAGGCTCAGGAACAACGCCTCGAGCCGGTCGATCGCCACCAGCAGCTCGTCGTCGAGGTCGGGCACGACGCAGACGTTCCCCGGTGTTCGAGCGGCGGCCACGGCAGTCTCCTGTATCGGCGGCACCGGGATCGTAGGTTCCGGCCGGCGGTGGCGCTCGCCCGACGTCGTCGGCGACGTCCCGGACAGCCGGATGCCGGTCCGGACCGCGGTCGCCTCGACGTCGCGGAAATCAGGGCCGTCGCACCGGGCGCAGCCGATCGAGATGGCGGTTCCAGACCTCCTCCAGCACGTCGTCCGCCGGCGGGCGGACCTGCTGTCCCGAGCCGTACACGGCGTTCCACGCGTGGCCGGGTACGTCGCGCAGCAGCTCCTCGACCGGCAGCCGGTCGTCGGCCGGTACCAGGCGCTCCCACGCGATCCGCGTGTACGCCTTGAGGCGCGACGGGTCCGCGTAGTGGCGGTCGAGGAAGACCTCGCCGTCGACCAGGTGCCCGGCCGCGACGATGCCCCGCTCACGGCGGGTGCGCAGCAGGAAGGCGCGGTCGCCGCCCTGCAGGCCGCGGCGGCGAGAGCCGGTGCTCCACCGGCCCTCGACGACCCCGCCCGCCGCGGTGACGGCGACGTGCGCGGCGTACTGCCCGGCGGGGTAGCTCGCGTTCGTCGGGTCCCAGATGAACACGAAGGTCGCCATGGCGTCGAGCAGCGTAGGCGGCCGCCCGGGAGCTCCGCCCCGCGGCGCGGCCGTCGCCGCCTTGTCAGGATGTGCCCGGCACCGCCGGACCGCATCGAGGAGGACCCGTGAGCGCACCGTCCGCGCGCCGCCCGCTGGGCGTCGCGATCGCCGGGTTCGGGTGGATGGGGCGGGTGCACACGCAGGCCTACGCCCGCGTCCTGCACCACTTCCCGGAGCTGACCCTCGCCCCGCGGCTCGTGGCGGTGGCGGACGAGGTGCCCGGGCGGGCCGAGGAGGCGGCGGCGCAGTTCGGGTTCGCGCGGCCGTACCGCGACTGGCGGGAGCTCGCCGCCGACCCGGACGTCGCGGCCGTCAGCGTCACCGCCCCGAACTTCCTGCACCGGGAGATCGGCGTCGCGATGGCGCGGGCCGGCAAGCACCTCTGGATCGAGAAGCCGGTGGGGCTGACGGCGGACGACGCACGGGCCGTCGCCGCGGCCGTCGCGCAGGCGGGGGTCGCGGGCGCGGTCGGCTTCAACTACCGCAACGCCCCGGCCGTCGCCGCGGCCAAGGAGATGATCGACGGCGGCGAGCTGGGCACGGTGACGCACGTCCGGTTCCGGCTGTTCAGCGACTACGCCGCGCATCCCGAGGGGGCCCTGAGCTGGCGCTTCGAGCGCGAGCGGGGCGGCAGCGGCGTGCTGGGCGACCTGGCCGCGCACGGCGTCGACCTGGCGCGGTACCTGCTCGGGGAGATCGACGCGCTCGTGGCCGACACCGCGGTCTTCATCCCGGAGCGGGCCCGCCCCACCGGCGCGACGGCCGGGCACACGCGGGCGACCGGAGCACCCGGTCCGGTGGAGAACGAGGACTACGTCGGCGCGCTGGTGCGCTTCGCCTCGGGGGCGCGGGGGGTGTTGGAGGCGAGCCGGGTGGCCGTCGGCGAGCAGAACACCTACGGCTTCGAGATCCACGGCACGAAGGGCGCGGTGTTCTGGGACTTCCGGCGGATGAACGAGCTGCGCGTCGGGGTGGGCGGCGCCTACCAGGACCAGGCCGTCAGCACGGTCCACGTCGGGCCGGGGCACGGCCTGTACGCCGCCTTCCAACCGGGGTCGGCGACGGCCATGGGCTACGACGACCTCAAGGTGATCGAGGCGTACCGGTTCCTGCGGTCGATCGCGGACGGGACGCCGCACGGCGCGACGCTCGACGACGCCGTGCGGAGCGCGGAGGCGCTGGACGCGATGGTGGAGTCGGCGCGGACGGGCGGCTGGGTGCCTGTCCGCCGTCCGTGAGGGGATGCAGGAAAGCCACTTTCATGCGGTCAGGCTGCATGAAAGTGGCTTTCCTGCAACAAGCGGCGGGTCAGGACTTCAGCGCGGCGTCCAGCGTGATCGTGGTGCCGGTCAGCGCCTTGCTGACGGGGCAGCCGACCTTGGCGGCCTGCGCGGCCTTCTCGAAGCCGCCGTCGTCCAGGCCCTCGACCTCGCCGCGGACGGTGATCTTGATGCCGGTGATCGCGAAACCGCCGGCCTCCTTGTCCTGGCCGAGCGTGACGTCGGCCTGGACGTCCAGCGACCGGGGCGTGCCTCCGGCCTGCGCGATCTCGTTCGACAGCGCCATCGCGTAGCAGGACGTGTGCGCGGCGGCGATGAGCTCCTCCGGGCTGGTGGTGCCGTCCGCGTCGTCCGCCGCGCGCTTGGGGAAGCTGACGTCGAAGGTCCCGACGTGGCTGCTGCTGAGCTCGACCTGGCCGGAGCCCTCCTGGAGCGTGCCGGTCCAGGCGGTGCGGGCGGTGCGAGTGGGCATGTGTTCGTCCTTCGTTCGGGGTTGCTGACCGGAATCTAGCCCCGCGCGGGACGTGCGCGCCCGACGTCCGCGAGCCCCGCGTGACGAGCAGGGATCCACCGTGACGGACGGTCGCGACCGATCACCCCGGAGTCGCCGGAGGACGCCCGTAGGATCGTCCCGACCCGTCCGCCGGAGCCGCCGGCGGGGCGAGAAGACGCGAGCAGGGAGTGGCCGTGCCCGAAACCGCCGAGACCGACCCGGCGCCCGTCCCGGGCGCGCCGCCGGCCGCCGCCGTCGTGCTCGCGGCCGGCGAGGGCACGCGGATGCGCTCGGCGCTGCCGAAGGTGCTGCACCCCATCGCCGGGCGGAGCCTGCTCGGGCACGCGGTCACGGCGGTCGCGGCCCTGGCGCCCGAGCACCTGGCGGTGGTCGTCGGCCACGGGCGCGAGCAGGTCGGCGCGGAGGTCGCCGCGCTGGGCGAGCGGCTCGGCCGGCCGGTGCGCACCGCCGTGCAGGCCGAGCAGCGCGGCACCGGGCACGCCGTGGCGTGCGGGCTGGACGCGCTGCCGCCAGAGCTCGCCGGGGCCGTCGTCGTCACCTACGGCGACGTGCCGCTGCTCGAGCCGGCCACGCTCGCCGGCCTGCTGGCCGAGCACCGCGCGGCGGGGGCTGCCGTCACGCTGCTCACCGCGACGATGGCCGACCCGTCGGGCTACGGGCGCGTGCTGCGCGACGCCGAGGACGGCGTGCTCGGGATC
>DASVUG010000255.1:0-14542 GCA_036387155.1 Pseudonocardia sp.
CCACTTCCCGCTGATGCCGCGGATCTTCATGGCGGTGCGCCGGGAGAACCGCTTCCCGATCTCGGAGATCCTGGCCCAGACCCCGCCGATCCCGTCGGGCTGCCAGTGGGGCATCTTCCTGCGCAACCACGACGAGCTGACCCTGGAGATGGTCAGCGACGAAGAGCGCGACTACATGTACGCGGAGTACGCCAAGGACCCGCGCATGAAGGCCAACATCGGCATCCGCCGCCGCCTGGCCCCGCTGCTCGACAACGACCGCAACCAGCTGGAGCTGTTCACCGCGCTGCTGCTGTCGCTGCCCGGCTCGCCGGTCCTCTACTACGGCGACGAGATCGGCATGGGCGACAACATCTGGGCCGGCGACCGCGACGGCGTGCGCAGCCCCATGCAGTGGACCCCGGACCGCAACGCCGGGTTCTCCGCCTGCGACCCGGGCCGGCTGTACCTGCCGATCATCGCCGACCCGCTCTACGGCTTCCAGGCCGTGAACGTCGAGGCGCAGCTGAACTCGACGACGTCGCTGCTGCACTGGAACCGGCGGATGATCGAGATCCGCAAGCGCCACCAGGCCTTCGGGCTGGGCGACTACCGGGAGCTGGGCGGGACGAACCCGACGGTGCTGGCCTACATGCGGGTGCTGGGCAGCGGGGACGACGCCGACGTCGTGCTGTGCGTCAACAACATGTCCCGCTTCCCCCAGCCGGTGGAGCTGGACCTGCAGGAGTGGCAGGGCGCGGTGCCGCACGAGCTGACCGGCGGCGTTCCGTTCCCCCCGATCGGGGAACTGCCCTACCTGCTCACCCTTCCGGGTCACGGGTTCTACTGGTTCGCCATCACCCCCGCGGCGTCGGACCGGAAGCCGTAAGGTCCGACGCTTCACCCGTTCACAGCAGAGCTTGCCAGCAGACACGGCGCGTGCGTGCCGACAGGAGGCCCGATCGATGTCGGACGACGCGGTTGCGCAGATCGCCCCCCACCTGCCCGAGTGGCTGGAGCGCCAGCGGTGGTTCGGGGCCAAGGGGCGGCCGATCGCCCGGGTGGAGATCGCCCGGGCGACGCCGCTGATCGACGCGCCGCGGGCCGCCGAGCCGCAGCTGGACCTGCTGCTGCTCGCGGTGTCCTTCGCCGACGGGTCGCCGGTGCAGCACTACCAGCTGCTGCTGGGCCGCCGGGAGGACTGCCGCGGCGAGCTGGAGCACGTGGCGATCGCGCACGTCGACGGGCGGTGCGCCTACGACGCCCTGTGGGACCACGCCGCCACGGCCTGGCTGCTGGAGGCGGTGCGGGAGGGCCGTGAGATCGGCGACGTCCGCTTCGTGCGCGAGCCGGGCGCCGAGCTCGCCGCACCCGGGCCGGGCCGGGTGCTCGGGGCCGAGCAGTCCAACACCTCCGTCGTCTACGGCGAGCGCAGCGTCCTCAAGCTCTTCCGGCGGCTGAACCCGGGGGTGAACCCCGACGTCGAGGTGCACCGGGCGCTGCGCACGCTCGGCAGCATCGACGTCGCGGCGCTGCAGGGGTCGATCGAGGGCGAGATCGACGGGCAGCCCGCGACGCTGGCGATGCTCCAGGACTTCGCGGCGAACGCCGCGGACGGCTGGGCGATGGCGCTGGCCTCGGTGCGCGACCTGTTCGCCGAGGCGGACCTGCGGGCGGACGAGGTCGGCGGCGACTTCGCCGGCGAGGCCGCCCGGATCGGCGAGACCGTCGCCGTGGTGCACGGTGAGCTGGGGCGGGCGCTGGGCACGGCGCGGCGCGACCCGGGCGAGCTCGCCGCGGTGTGGCGGGGCCGTCTTGACGCCGCCGTCGCCGAGGCGCCCCTGCTGGCGCCGCACGCCGACGCGGTCCGCGCGGTGTACGACGCGGTGGCCGCACTGGCCGAGCCCGTCCCGGCGCACCGGGTGCACGGCGACCTGCACCTGGGCCAGCTGCTGCGCACGCCCCGGGGCTGGCTGGTCCTCGACTTCGAGGGCGAGCCGGCCGCGCCGCTGCCCGAGCGCCGCCGCCCCGACTCCCCGCTGCGCGACGTGGCGGGCATGCTGCGGTCGTTCGACTACGCGGCCTTCCACCAGCTGCTGGCGGCCGACCCGCGGGCCTTCGCGGCGGACCGCGGCGCCACCTCCCCGCTGCTGTGGCACGCCAACGAGTGGACCGCGCGCAACCGCGACGCCTTCTGCGACGGCTACGCCGCGCGCGCGGGCGTCGACCCCCGCGACCACGGGCCGCTGCTGCGCGGCTTCGAGCTCGACAAGGCCGTGTACGAGGTCGTCTACGAGACCCGCAACCGCCCGACGTGGGCCCCGATCCCGCTGTCGTCGATCAAGCGGCTGAGCACCGAGGCCACGTCCGGCTCGGGGGTGGGCTGACACGCCACCGGCGATCCGGGCCCCGCTCCGCTGCGGGCCGGATCGCCGGACGAGCGTGGGCCCGGCCGGATGCAGCGCACGCCCGTCCTGCGCAATAAGGTGCGCGCGTGGAGCGCGAACAGCAGAGCCCGGCGGTCGACGCCGTCCCGCCCGACCGCGGCACCATCGATCACGTGCTCGGCGGGGCCCATCACAACCCGCACGGCGTTCTCGGGGCGCACCCGCACGCCGACGGCACCGTCGTGCGCACGCTGCGGCCGCACGCGGACGAGGTCACGGTGCTCGTCGACGGGGATCCGGACCGGGCCTACCCGCTGGTCCGGGTGCACGAGGCGGGGCTGTTCTCCGGGCTCGTGCCCGGCCCCGCGGGCGACTACCGGCTGCGCGTGCGCTACGGCACGGACAGCCACACCGTCGACGACCCCTACCGGTGGCTGCCGACGCTCGGCGACGTCGACCTGCACCTGATCGGCGAGGGCCGCCACGAGCGGCTGTGGGACGCCCTCGGCGCCCACGTGCGCAGCTACGACACCCCGAACGGCACCGTCACCGGCGTCAGCTTCGCGGTGTGGGCCCCCACGGCGCAGGGCGTGCGCGTCACCGGCGACTTCGACGGCTGGGCCGGCTGGACGCACCCCATGCGCTCGCTGGGCAGCTCCGGGGTCTGGGAGATCTTCGTCCCCGGGGTGGGCGTCGGCAGCCGCTACAAGTTCCGCATCCTCGGCCAGGACGGCGTCTGGCGGGAGAAGTCGGACCCGCTGGCCTTCGCCACGGAGGTGCCCCCGTCGACGGCCTCGGTGGTCACGGCCGTGCACCACGAGTGGGGCGACGGGGAGTGGATGGCGGCCCGCGCCGCGGGCGCCGCCTACCGCGAGCCCATGAGCGTCTACGAGATGCACCTCGGCTCGTGGCGGCAGGGCCTGGGCTACCGCGAGGCCGCGGACCAGCTCGTGGAGTACCTGGGCGAGACGGGCTTCACCCACGTCGAGCTGCTGCCGGTGGCCGAGCACCCGTTCGGCGGGTCGTGGGGCTACCAGGTCACCTCCTTCTACGCGCCGACGGCGCGCTTCGGCACCCCCGACGACTTCCGCTACTTCGTCGACACGCTGCACCAGGCCGGGTACGGCGTGATCGTCGACTGGGTGCCGGGGCACTTCCCCAAGGACGAGTGGGCGCTGGCCCGCTTCGACGGCACCCCGCTCTACGAGCACGCCGACCCGCGCCGCGGCGAGCAGCTCGACTGGGGCACGTACGTGTTCGACTTCGGCCGCCGCGAGGTGCGCAACTTCCTCGTCGCGAACGCCCTGTACTGGCTCGACGCGTTCCACGTCGACGGGCTGCGGGTGGACGCCGTCGCGTCGATGCTCTACCTGGACTACTCCCGCCCCGAGGGCCAGTGGCTGCCCAACATCTACGGCGGCCGGGAGAACCTCGACGCGGTGGACTTCCTCAAGGAGATGAACGCGACGGTCTACCGCCACCACCCGGGGGTGGTGACCATCGCCGAGGAGTCGACGGCCTGGCCCGGGGTCACCCGGCCCACCCACCTCGGCGGCCTGGGCTTCGGGTTCAAGTGGAACATGGGCTGGATGCACGACACGCTCAGCTACGTCGGCAAGGACCCGATCTACCGCGGCTACCACCACAACCAGATGACGTTCTCGCTGATGTACGCCTTCAGCGAGAACTACGTGCTCCCGATCAGCCACGACGAGGTCGTGCACGGCAAGGGCTCGCTGTGGGAGCGGATGCCCAGCGACGCCTGGAACAAGGCCGCCAACGTGCGGGCGCTGCTGGCGTACATGTGGGCGCACCCGGGCAAGCAGCTGCTGTTCATGGGTCAGGAGTTCGGCCAGGCCCGGGAGTGGTCCGAGGACCGGTCGCTCGACTGGGAGCTGCTCGGCAACCCCCTGCACGGCGGCATCAAGACCCTGATCGGCGACCTCAACCGCGTCTACAAGGACACCCCGGCCCTCTACACCCGGGACAACACCCCCGAGGGCTTCTCCTGGATCGACGCGAACGACGCCGCCGGGAACGTCCTGAGCTTCCTGCGCCACGGCGTGGACGCCGACGGCCGGCCGACGGTGCTGGCGTGCGTCGCGAACTTCTCCGGGGGCCCGCGCGACGACTACCGGGTCGGCCTGCCGTTCACCGGCCGGTGGCGCGAGGTGCTCAACACCGACGCCGAGAGCTACGGCGGGTCGGGCGTGGGCAACTTCGGCGTCGTCGAGGCCGAGCCGCAGGTGTGGCACGGCCGCCCGGCGTCCGCGGCGCTGCGGCTGCCGCCGCAGGGCGTGCTGTGGCTGGTCCCCGAGCAGCCGGTGACCGAGGCCGTCGGGGCGGAGCAGGCCGGCGACATCGGGCAGGCCGCGCCGGTGTCCCCGACGGCGGCCGGGGCCCCGGCTGCCGCGGCCCCGCGCGCCGTCAACGGCGCCATCCCCACCGGCAGCGCGGTGGACGGGAACGCACCCGGGGCGCAGGCGGACCCGGCGCCGCAAGCGGGCACGCTCTCCGAGCAGGCCGTGCGGCCGGCCGCGGACGAGGCCGGCGGCACGCCGGAGTGGGCCGCGTCCGACGCGGCACCCGACGTGCACGGCCGGACGGACGGGGCCGTCGAGGACGGCTCGGACGCACCGACACCGCCCACCGGGTTCCCGGCGGTGTCCGGCGAGCCGGCCGCGGCAGCGGTGCCCACAGCGGCCACGGCCGCGGTGCCCACGGCCGTCGGTCATCCCGCGGCGACGTCGTCGCCGGACGACGCGGCGCTCGACGACCCCGCGCTCGACGACCCCGCGCTCGACGACACGGCGTCGGGTGCCCCGGCTCCCGGTGGCACGTCGTCCGGCGACCCGGCGCTCGACGACACGGCGCTCGACCGGGCCTCCGGGACGGCGGTGGGCGCCGACGCCCCCACCGTCGCCCCGGACACCCCGCAGGTGGTGCCCTCCCCGCTCGACGCCGGTTCGGCGGCGGCGGAGGACGTCGGCTACGAGGACGAGCCCCCGCTGCTGGAGCCGACGCCGGGGGCGGCGGGAGCGCCCGCCGCCGTGGTGGACGCGCCGCGCGGCGACTCCCCCGTTACCGAGCGCCCCGTCGTCGTGGACGACTCCGAGCGCCCCGCCGCCGTGGGCGGGTCCGACGGCGCCGACGGGGGTGCGGCGGGCCGGTCGCCGTCGGCCGGGCGGTACGAGGCGGGTGGCTCCGACGACGCTCCCGGCCCGGACACCGACCCGAGCAGCACCCACCAGTAGGTCAGCAGCACCGCGCAGTACAGCGACCGCCCGAGGGAGGCCCACCCTCCCTCGGGCGGCCACATCGCGTTCCACGACACCGGGATCACGGTCACGGCGAGCAGCACCGCCGCCCGCCCCGGCCGGTACGGGGCGCCGCGGCGGGTCGCGGCGGGCGCCGTGTCGGGGACGAGGAGCACCAGGACGCCCGGCCACAGCAGCATCAGGTAGTTGTGCCAGGCGATCGGCGAGACCAGCAGCCCGGCGGCCAGCACCGCCCACGGCGCGGCCCCGCCCGGGTCGACCCGCGCGCGCCGCCGCCCCAGCACCGTGAGCGTGCCGGCGAGCACGGCCAGCCCCAGCGCCGTCCCCACCGCCGAGGGCAGGCCCGCCCGCACGGCCAGGCCGGGCAGGGACGCGTTGTCGACGCTGTCCGGGACGGGCTCGGCGAACCCGATCCGCAGCCACTCCGGCCCGCTGGCCAGGCCCGCGACGACCACCCCGAGCAGCGACGCCGCCACGGCCGCCCCGCCGCCGGCGGCGGCCGGGCGCCACCGGCGCCGCACGACGGGGAGCAGCAGCAGCGGCGCCAGCGACGGCTTGAGGGCGACCGTGGCGCCGTAGCAGGCCGCGGCGACCAGCGGGTGGCCGTGGCGCTCGGCGATCCAGCCGGCCACCAGCCCGACGAGGAGGATCCCGTAGATCTGCCCGAGGACGAGGGTGCCGTGCAGGGGGGACGACGCCAGCACCGTCAGCGCGACGGCGGCGGTGACCCCGTGGGACAGGCGCAGCTCGCGGGCCACCGCCAGCACCGCCCCGAGCACCATCAGCAGCGTCAGCGCGGCGAACAGCCGGTAGGCCGGCACGGCGTCGAGCAGCGCCGTGGGCGCGAGCAGCACCGTGAGCAGCGGCGGGTTGAGGTTGTGCAGCTTCGCCGGCGTCGTGTAGATGTCGCCGCCGGCGAGGAGCTGCACGGCCGAGAGCCGGAAGGTGTCGAAGTCGACGTGCAGCTCGTGCATGTCCGTGGACGGCAGGAGCGTGACCAGCGCGTCGCGGTAGGTGGCGTGCAACGCGGCGGCGACGGCGAGGCAGACGACCACCAGCCCCGCCGCGACCCGGTGGCGGGTGGGACGGGCCGGGGGCGCGGGACGCGGGCGGGCCGGACGAGCGACGGACACGGCCGTCCACGCTACCGGCCGGCCGCGCGGCGGCTCAGAACAGGGCGCGGGCCAGGGCGCGGCGGGCGGTGGCGACCCGGGGGTCGTCGCCCGGGAACAGCTCGAACAGCCCCACGAGGTGCTCGCGGACGCGGTCGCGGTCGTCGCCGAACGTGCGGCCGACCGTGGCCACGAGCCGGGCGAAGGCCGCCTCGACGCGGTTGTCGGCCAGCTCGGCGTCGGCGGCGGCGAGCTGCGCGTCGACGTCGGACGGGTCGGCGTCGGCCCGGGCGATCGCCGACGGGTCGGCGTTCTCGGCCCGCGCGAGGAACCGGACCTGGGCCAGCGCGGCGGTGGCCTGCTCGTTCGCCGGCTCGACGGCCAGGACCTGCCGGTACGCGGCCTCGGCCGCGGCGTAGTCGCCGCGCTCCAGGGCGTCCTCCGCGGCGAGGAACCGCGGGTCCTCCGGCTCCTCGACGGGCTCGGCGCCCACCCCGGCGGCGGCCTGCTCGGCGGCCGCGATGCCGGGCATGCGGTCGCGCAGCTGGTCGATCATCGCGTCGATCGTCTGGCGGACCTGCGGCTCGGGCAGCGCGCCGGTGAACAGCTGCAGCGGCTGGCCGCCGACGACGGCGATCACCATCGGGATCGACTGCACGCCGAACGCCTGGGCGATGCGCGGGTTCGCGTCGACGTCGACCTTGGCCAGGACCCACGTGCCGCGGCCGGCCTCGGCCAGCCGCTCCAGCACCGGCGAGAGCTGCTTGCACGGGCCGCACCACTCGGCCCAGAGGTCCACCACGACCGGCACCTCGAGCGAGCGCTCGAGCACCTCGGCCTGGAAGGTCTCCTCGGTGACGTCGACGACCCACCCGCCCGGCGCGGCGGCGGAGGGGTCGGCGGCGGGGCCCGCCGCCGGCGCCGAGGCGCGCGCCGTCCGCGCGGCGGCGGCGTCGGAGCGGGCCTTCACCGCGGCGAGGTCGACGGCGCCGGCCATGGCGCGGCTCAGGGCGGCGGTCTGGGCGGCCTGGCGGGGATCGGGACGTGACACGCTCCCATCCTGGCACGGCGCGCGGACCACCAGCCTGCGACCCCGATCCCTTCCGCCCCCTCCGGCCTGGCCGCACGGCCTGCGGATCCGCTCGTCAGACGGCGGTGAACCCGTTGTCGACGAAGAGCTGCGCACCGTTGACGAACGACGCGTCGTCGCTGAGCAGGAAGAGCGCCGCCTTGGCGACCTCGTCAGGCGTGCACATGCGGCCCTGCTGGGCGGCGATCGCCTCGTCGGAGACGTCGACGCCCGCAGCGGTGAGCATCTCGACCTCGCGCCGCCCGTGCGGCGTGTCGATGAACCCGGGGCACACGGCGTTGCACCGGATCCCGCGATCGCGGAACTCGACAGCGACCGCGCGGGCGAACTGGTGGACGGCGGCCTTGGTGACGTCGTAGAGGACCTCGCCCGGGGTGGCCGCGACGGCGGAGATGGACGAGGTGCAGACGATCGAGCCGCGGCCGGCCTCGAGCATCCCCGGCAGCACCGCCTGCGTCATCACGAACATCGACCGGACGTTGACGTCCATCAGGAAGTCGTAGTCCTCCTGGGTGGTCTCCAGGAACGGCCGGACGACGAGGGTGCCGGCGTGGTTGAACAGCAGGGTCGGAGCGCCGAGCGCCCGGGTCCCCGCGGCGACGGCGGCCGTCACCTGGTCGGGACGGCTGACGTCGGCCTCGGCGAAGTGGGCGCGCCCGCCCCCCGCCTCCACCGCGGCGACGACCTGCCGCCCGAGGTCGGCCTGCCGGTCGACGACGACCACCGCGGCCCCCTCGGCCGCCAGCAGCCGGACGGCGGCCTCGCCCGCACCGCTGGCGCCGCCGGAGACGAGCGCCACCCGGTCGGTGAACCGGCCGGCCGTCACGGGTGCTCCCCCACGGCCTCCTCCGCGGCGCGGATGGCCCCTTCGCGGGCCGCGATGACGTCACCCATCGGCGGGCCCTGGAACCGGCGTCGCTCGAACGCGACCCAGATCACCAGGGCCAGCACGACGAACCCCACGGTGATCGGCAGCGCGTAGGCGTTGGGCGGCTGCACGCCGAGGAAGAACAACAGGCACATGGCGAGGATCGACAGCACCGCGACGATCCGGAACCGGGTGATCCCGAGGTTCCAGGGCCCCATGTGCGGCCACTTCTCCCCGCCGATGGTGACCAGCCCGAGCGCGATCGGCACCGTGAAGGACAGGAACAGGAAGATGACGGTGCACGACACGACGATCGAGTACGCCGGCGTCCCGGCGATCGTGATCGCGGAGGTGAACCAGACGAACAGCGTGGCCAGCGTCGCGGCCGTCCAGATCGAGGCGATCGGCACCCGGCGGCGCGGGCTCACCCGGGCCAGCGCCGCCGACGCACCCGGGATGCCGCCGTCGCGGGAGAACGCGAACAGCATGCGGGAGACGCTCGTGACCGTGGCCAGACCGCACAGGAACTGGCACACGAAGATCAGCACGTAGAGCACGTCGCGGACGACCGCGTTCATCTGCGCGTCCATCGCCCAGAAGAAGACGTTCCAGCCCTGGGCGGCGGCGTCGTCCATGTTCGGGATCATCAGCACGAACGCGCACAGCATGACCCAGCCGAACAGGCCGGACCAGAACACCGAGGACACCATGCCGGCGGGCACGTGGTGGGCCGCCTTCACGGTCTCCTCGGACGTGTGCGCGGACGCGTCGTACCCGGTGATCGTGTACACGGGCAGGAGCAGCCCCAGCAGGAACGCCATGCCGACGCCCACGGTGTTGGGCCAGACGGCGTCCGAGCCCGGGCCGCCGGTGTAGTCGTGGAACGTCCAGAGGCGCGCGACGTCGATGTCGGTGGCGGCGAACAGGCACGCGACGGTGAGCGCGATCGCGGTGGCGAAGATCAGGTAGCCCGAGATGTCGGTCAGCCGGGCCGTCAGCCCGATGCCGAGGTGGTTGATCAGCGCCTGGATCCCGGTGATCAGGGCCATGAAGAGCACCCGGTTGGTGAGGGTGTCCTCCATGCCGAGACGTTCCCCGAACGCGCCGAAGAAGAAGTAGTAGGTGCCGACGTTGATGGCCCCGAGGACGGTCACCAGGCCGAGCAGGTTGAGCCACGCCGAGAGCCAGCCGGTGAACCGGTTCCCCAGGATCGAGCCCCAGTGGTACAGGCCGCCGGCCGTCGGGTACGCCGAGGAGATCTGGGCCAGCGCCAGCGCGAAGACCCCGGAGAGGGCGACCCCCAGGGGCCAGCCGATCCCGATCGCGGCCCCGCCGGCACCGGAGGTCGCCTGCCCGAGGGAGTTGATGCCACCGGACAGGATGCAGATGATCGAGAAGGAGATGGCGAAGTTCGAGAACTTGCTCATCCTCCGCTCGAGCTCCTGCGCGTACCCCATCCCGTGCAGGACCTGGGTGTCCTCGTGGCGGTCGGTGTCGGAGTACTCGGCTGAACCGCTGCGTTCGCGCCGCAACGCCATGGAGGTCTTCCCCTTTCGCGCCACCTGACGAGGCGATGGGACCGGAGCCGTCGGTCAGCCAATGGTCTGACCATTCGCGAGGAAGGTAGGATGCGCCATGCCTCCCGTCAAGGCTCGGGACGCGGGGTCGGTCGCCGCAGGTGGTCACGAGGAGCCGCGGACCTGCGTCAAAGCCCGTCGCGTCCGCTCGTTCGACGACGTCGTCGAGCAGGTGCGCGCCGCCATCATCGACGGGTCGATCACGGCCGGCGAACGGCTGCCGAGCGAGCGGGACCTCGCCGAGCAGTTCGGCGTCAGCCGAGCCACCCTCCGCGAGGCCCTGCGGGCCCTGGAAGCGGTGGGTCTCGTCGAGATCCGCGTCGGTGCTCGCGGAGGCGCGTTCGCCACCGACGGCGACGTCCACCGCTCCGTCGACTCCCTGCGCCGGGTCTTCGAGGTCGAGGAGGCGACGAGACCCGCGGCGGCGACCCGGTTCCGCGCCTCCGTGCACGCGGACAACGCCGCCTGGGCGGGGCACTCGTCCGACGACATCCGGAGGCTGCGCGAGTCCGCCGCAGGCGGCGCACGAACGTTCCTCGTCACGCTGGCCGAGCTGAGCGGGATGCCGCTGCGGGTCGCACTGGCCACGGCCGTCGAGTCCGAGGATCGGGACGACCGCTCGCCGTCGATGACACCGTCGCAGATGGAGCGGGTCGTGGACCTCCTGGAACGGGGAGACCGTGCGGGGTGTCGAGAGCTGGTGTTCCGGCACCTCAGCGATCCGGACGGGCCGGAGTCGCGATGAGCACCGACACCGCGACGCCGCGTCCTCCTTCCACGACCCCCGCGCCGCTGCTCGGAGCACCCTGACCGCCGCCGACCTGACGTGCGCCTACACCACGGGCCGCAGGCCCATGGGGTTGTCGGGCAGGAAGGCGTCGCTGCCGACGATCGTGCGCACCAGCGGGGCCACGAGCGCGGCGAGCCGGTCGGTGCGCGCGTCGCCCAGGGCGGCCCACGCCACGTCGGCCAGCGCGTCCGTCCGCGCCTCGACCTCGCGGCGCAGCGCCCGCCCCGCCGGGGTGAGCGCGCCGTCGCCGGTGAGCAGGCCGCGCCCGGTCAGCCGGCCCAGCCCGGCCGCCCACTCCTCCGGCGTCCACCCGCGGCGGGTGCGCATCCGCTCGTGGTCCAGGCCGAGGTCGGCGGTGAGCAGGGCGCCGGACTCCACCGGGTCCAGCCCGGCGGACAGCAGCACGGCGACGTGCCCGTCGCCGCGCAGCTCGCGCAGCAGCGTCTGGGCGTGCCACAGCACCAGGTGCGGGGCGTCCGGCCAGGGCAGGGCGGCGTTCGCGGCGCCGAGAGCCCGGCCCGCCGTCGGTGCGGCCGCCGCGGCGTCCCGGGCGAGCGCCGCGGCCTCCGCCAGGGCGGTCGAACCCAGGACGTCCTCGCCCAGGACCCGGCGCAGCGCCGCGTCGACGGCGTCGACGCGCACCTCGAGGTAGCGCCGCGGCGGCGCCACCGCCCACGTGTCGGGCACGGCGCGGGCCACCAGGCGCGGGGCGAAGCCGTAGAACAGCGCGGCGACCAGCTCCGGCGGCGCGGCGCCGAGCGGGGCGGCGCGCAGCGCGAAGTAGCTCATCCAGTAGCCCTTCGTACCCAGCGCCGTGCACGCGGCCTGCGGCTCGGGCGCGAAGTAGACGACCGCGTGGTAGGGCTCCAGCGCCCGCCACATGCGCCGGGCCCGGGAGTCGTCCTGGTCGGTCACGCCGGTCCTCCGCTCCTCGGGGCCGCCTCGGGCGGCCCGATCGACGCTAGGCCGTCCCGGCCGCCGTGACGAGTGGGATCCGCCCCGGGGGCGGCCGTGGTCACGCAGCGCGACAGCCCACCCGATCGGTGTCGGCACGTCCCGGTGTCGATCACCGTTCCGGCCGAGCACCGCGTGACGACGCCGCCTCGTTGCACGGGATGCGCGGCACACGGCCCCGACGGGCTCCGGCCCGCGCGGCCCCCGAACCGCACCAAGTGAGGACGTTGCATGAGCCAGGAGAACACCGTCGCCGACCGCCTCCTCGACGACGCGCGCAAGAAGACCGCCCGGCAGGAGAAGCCGGCCACGGGGAGGACGGCGGTGATCGTCGGCGTGCTCGCGCTGCTGGTGAGCCCCGTGTCGATCCTCGGCTGGATCGTCGGCGCCGTCACCCTCGCCCTGGGCGCCAAGGCCGTCAAGCACCCCGCCACCGCCAAGCAGGGCCGGATCGCGCTCGCGCTCGGCGCGGCCGCCATCCTCATCGGCGTCTTCTTCTTCACCCTGAACATCGCGATGCGCTGACGGGCACACCGTCCGCGGGGGCGGGGCCGGGCGACGACGCGCCCGGTCCCGCCCCCGAGCCGTGTCAGGGGGTGTCGGGTCGCGGCGCGAGCAGCTCCTCCACGCGGTCGACCTTCGCCCGGAGCTGCCCGGTCCAGCCCGGCCGGATGTCGGCCTTGAGGACCAGGCTCACGCGCGGTGCCCGGGCCGCGACGGCCTCGACGGCCCGCTTCACCACCTCCATCGCCTCGTCCCACGTCGGCGCCTCGATCGTGGTGAACATGGAGGTGGTCTCGCAGGGCAGCCCGGACTCCCGCACCACCCGCACCGCCTCCGCCACGGCGTCGGCGACGCTGCCGTCTTCCTCGGATCCGCCCCCGGAGGGGGCCACGCTGAAGGCCACGAGCATGGGTCCACCCTGCCCGACCGCGTCGGTCGGCGCGGCGCGGAGCGGCGACGCTGCTAGCGTCGGCCGCCATGACGTCGCGGGAGCCCCTGCCGTTCGACCCGATCCTGCGGGCGGCGGCGCTGTGGGACGAGCGGGTCGGCCCGTCGCGCACGATGGCCGCGGTCACCAGCGTGATGCGGGTGCAGCAGATCCTGCTCTCGGCCGTGGACGGGGCGCTGCGCCCGCACGGGCTCACCTTCGCCCGCTACGAGGCGCTGGTGCTGCTGAGCTTCTCCCGGCACGGCCGGCTGCCGATGCGCGTCATGGGTGAGCGGCTGCAGCTGCACCCCACGAGCGTGACCAACATCGTGGACCGGCTGCAGGCCGACGGGCTCGTCCGCCGCGTGCCGCACCCGACCGACCGCCGCGCCACCCTCGTCGAGATCACCGACAGCGGCGGCGCCGTGCTCGACGACGCCACCGGCGCCGTCACCGAGATCGGCTTCGGCCTGACCGGCCTCACCGACGACGAGGAGACCCAGCTGACGGCCCTGCTCGGGCGCGTCCGCCTCGCGGCCGGCGACTTCACCACCGACCGGCCCGCCGACGGGGCGGACGGGCTCCGCGACGACCCCGTCGCGGAGCCCGTCGCCGAGCTCGCCGACCGCTGAGCGCTACCGCCTCCGGCGACCCGTCCGCCGCGGCCACGTCCGGCGGTGCCGCGACCGCGCCGGCGCCCGGCCCGCCCCGCCGCGCGCCCGCCCGGCGCCCCACCCCACGACCGTCCCGCCGGCGGCCCCCGCCAGCGCGCACACCCCGCACGTCGTCGCGTCCACCCGGATCCCCCTTCGCCCCGCCCCACCCGACGCCACCGACGCTACGACCGCCCACCGACATCTTCCGGCCCCGCCGGTGCGCCGGTCCCCCGGCCCGCCGCCTCCGGGCGCAACGCCGCGAGCAGGTGCTCGGCGGCGTGGTGGGGGTCGAGGGCACCCGTGGCGACGCGCTCCGCCAGCGCGCCGTCGGCCACCAGGTCGGCCAGGGCGACGCGGAGCCGTTCCAGGGCCAGCGCGGCGACCTCGGCGGCGGCCCGCGCCCGGCGCCGCACCGAGCGCCCGCCCGAGCGGTCCAGCCAGGCGCGGTGCTCGTCGAGGGCGGCGAGGAGCGCGTCGACCCCGCCCGCGCGCACCGCGACGGTGGACACGACCGGGCGCACCCACCCGGCGTCGCCCGTCCGCGGTGCCGCGCCCAGCGCGACCGCGTGCTCGAGCTCCCGGACGGTGCGCGCCGCGCCGGGGCGGTCCGCCCGGTTGACCGCGAGGACGTCGGCCACCTCGAGGATCCCGGCCTTCGCGGCCTGCACGCCGTCGCCCAGGTCCGGCGCGAGCAGCACAGCCGTCGTGTCCGCGAGCGCGGCGACCTCGACCTCGGACTGCCCGACCCCGACCGTCTCGACGAGCACCACGTCGCAGCCGGCGGCGTCGAGCACGCGCAGCGCGTGCGGGGTCGCCCCGGCCAGCCCGCCGAGGTGGCCGCGGCTGGCCATCGAGCGGATGAACACGCCGTCGTCGGTGGCGTGCTCGCCCATGCGGACGCGGTCGCCGAGCAGCGCGCC
>DASVUG010000256.1:0-2733 GCA_036387155.1 Pseudonocardia sp.
CGTCGCGCCCGCCCGGGCCGCGCAGCGGCCGCAGCACCCGGCCCAGCCGGCGCAGCCCGTGCGCGCGGCCGGCCGCCACCCACACCCGGGCCGAGCCGATCACCGGGGGCGGTCCGACGGCCCGGTCCACCACGGCGAGCAGGTCCACCCCCGGCGGGACGGTGACGGCGCCGGGCGCGCCCAGCGGCCGGACGGGCCCGGCGACGCGGGACAGCCGGAAGGAGCGCACGGCGTCCCGGTCGCGGTCGTGCCCGACCAGGTACCACCGCCCGCGGGACGACACGACCCCCCACGGCTCGACGGTGCGCTGCACGACGTCGCCGGTCGGGCCGCCGCGGCGGTGGGCGAAGGTCACCACCCGGCCGGCCTGCACGGCCGCGAGCAGCGGGGCGAACGCCGGCTCGGTGGCGCGCACCCGGGGCTGCACCGGCCCGACGCCGCTCTCGTCGACCTCGACGCCGGCCGCCCGGAGCTTGCGGACCGCGCCGTGCGCGGCGCCGGCGAGGCCCGGGGTGTCCCACAGCCGGGCGGCCAGCGCCACCGCCGCCGCCTCGCCCGGTTCGAGGTCGATCTCGCCCAGCTCGTAGTCCTGGCGGGCGATGCGGTAGCCGTCGGCGGTGTCGAACGCGGAGTTGCGCCCGGTCTCCAGCGGGACGCCCAGCTCGCGCAGCTCGGTCTTGTCGCGCTCGAACATCCGCGAGAAGGCCTCGTCGGTGGGCGCGTCGGTGTAGCCGGGCACGGTCTCGCGGATGCGCTCGGCGGGCAGGAAGCGGCGGGTGGCGAGCAGGCAGAGCACCAGGTTCACCAGGCGCTCGGCCCGCGCGGACGACACGCCCGGCATGCTACGGCGCGGCCGCACCCACCGTGCCCGATCCGCAGCACCAGCCGCCCGGCGGCGCCCCCGCTCCGGCCTGCGCCGGTTGTCGTGAAAGCCACGGTCGGGACGTGTGGTGTCCTGAAAGCGGCTTTCACGACACGGGAGCGGCAGCCCGCGGCGGTGCCGGTGCCCTACAGCGAGGCGATGAGCCGCTCGACCCGCTCGTCGACGGCCCGGAACGGGTCCTTGCACAGCACGGTGCGCTGCGCCTGGTCGTTCAGCTTGAGGTGCACCCAGTCCACGGTGAAGTCCCGGCCGGCGGCCTGGGCGGCGGCGATGAAGTCGCCGCGCAGCTTGGCCCGCGTGGTCTGCGGCGGGGTGTCCTTCGCGGCCTCGATCTCGCCGTCGTCGGTGACCCGCTCGACCAGGCCCTTGCGCTGCAGCAGGTCGAACAGGCCGCGGCCGCGGCGGATGTCGTGGTAGGCCAGGTCCAGCTGGGCGACGCGGGACGAGGCCAGGTCCAGGCCGTGGCGGGCCCGGTAGCGCTCGACGAGCCGGTGCTTGATCGCCCAGTCGATCTCGCGGTCGATCAGCCCGAGGTCGCCGGACTCGATCGCGGTCAGGGTGCGGCCCCACAGGTCGAGCACCCGGGCGGTGGTGCGGTCCGGCAGCGCCGAGCCGCGGGCGGCGACGTGCTCGACGGCGCGGGCGTGGTACTCCCGCTGGATGTCCAGGGCGCTCGCCTCGCGCCCGCCGGCCAGGCGGACGGTGCGGCGGCCGGTGAGGTCGTGGCTGATCTCGCGGATCGCGCGGATCGGGTTGTCCAGGGCGAAGTCGCGGAACTGGACGCCGGCCTCGATCATCTCCAGCACCAGGTGGGCCGACCCCACCTTGAGCAGGGTCGTCACCTCGCTCATGTTCGAGTCGCCGACGATGACGTGCAGGCGCCGGTACCGCTCGGCGTCGGCGTGCGGCTCGTCGCGGGTGTTGATGATCGGCCGGCTGCGGGTGGTGGCGCTGGAGACGCCCTCCCAGATGTGCTCGGCGCGCTGGGACAGGCAGTAGACCGCGCCGCGCGGGGTCTGCAGCACCTTCCCGGCCCCGCAGATCAGCTGGCGGGTGACGAGGAAGGGCAGCAGGACGTCCGCGATCCGGGAGAACTCCCCCGCCCGCGCGACCAGGTAGTTCTCGTGGCAGCCGTAGGAGTTGCCGGCGGAGTCGGTGTTGTTCTTGAACAGGTAGATGTCACCGCCGATGCCCTCGTCGACCAGCCGCCGCTCGGCGTCGACCAGCAGGTCCTCGAGGATGCGCTCCCCGGCCTTGTCGTGGGCGACGAGCTGGGTCAGCGAGTCGCACTCGGCGGTGGCGTACTCCGGGTGGCTGCCGACGTCGAGGTAGAGCCGGGCGCCGTTGCGCAGGAAGACGTTCGACGACCGGCCCCAGGACACCACGCGGCGGAACAGGTAGCGCGCCACCTCGTCCGGGGACAGCCGGCGCTGGCCGTGGAAGGTGCACGTGACCCCGAACTCGGTCTCGAGACCGAAGATCCGCCGCTGCATGCCGACCAGCCTAGGCGCTGGACGCGCCCCCGGGGCAGCATCTGTGAGCGAGCGCGGCGACGGCGCGGCAGGCGTCTGCCACGCTCCGTGACATCCGGCGGGCGCCGGGGACGCCAGCAAGGTGGCTCTGCTGTCATCTGATGCCCGTAAGGCCACCCTGCTGGCAAGCCCGCGCCCGGCGGCCGGTCACCCTGCGTGCCGCCGGCCGGGGGCCCGGCGGGGTGCCGCTAGGGTTCGGCCGGTGGGACGGCGGCTGGGGAGGCACCTGCACCCGGTCAGCGAGCTCGACCGGGTGATCTCCCGACGCGTCGCGGCGATGGCGCCGAGCCCGCTGGACACCGCCATGAAGGCGCTGTC
>DASVUG010000257.1:0-1967 GCA_036387155.1 Pseudonocardia sp.
GGCCGGTGTCGGCGCTGCGGGGGGCGGCGCGGGCGGGCGCGGGCGGGCGCTCGGGAGCGTCCGCGGGCGCTTCCGCGGCGGGCGCCCGGCGCGGGACGACGGCCGTCACGGTCGGCGACACCTCGGCTCCGGCATCCGTCCTCCCCCGACTCCGTCCGCGCCCCGGCACGGCCCCGTCACGGCGGGCCCCGCCCGCCGCCGCCCGCGCGCCTCGCGGCCGCGGACGGGTCCATGGTGGCACGTCGCACGCGGCGCCACGCCCTCCGGCGGCGCCCCCCGATCGGGTTGCCCGGGGCGCACCGGACCTCACCGCCGGTAACGCGCATAGAATCGGCTGCGAATGCCCACGGGGGGTCCTGGGCGTTCGAAGAGGCAGGAGAACGGCGTGGCACAGCTTCCGAGGTCCGACGCATGAGCGTGAACGAGGCCCTGCGCGTGCTGCGCACCCGCTGGCGGGTCGCGGCGCTGTGCCTGCTCCTGGCGCTCCTGGGCGCCTCGGTCGTCACGGCGGCGCTGCCCCGGCAGTACACCTCCGACGTGACGCTGATCGTCCAGCTGCAGGGCGAGGCGGCCGACTCCGACGCCGCGAACCAGGCCAACGAGCTGGCGAAGGACCGGCTCGTCTCCTACACCTCCCTGATGACCGACGCGCGGGTCACCCAACCCGTCGTGGACAGGCTCCAGCTCGGCATCCCCCCGGCCCAGCTGGCCAAGCAGGTGGCCGTGACGACGCAGCCGGACACCAACGTGCTCACCGCCGTCGTCACCGACACGAGCCCGGACCGCGCCGCCGCGATCGCGAACGCGCTGGCCGAGGAGTTGACCAACCTCGTCGGCCAGCTCGAGCAGCCCATCGGCACCCGGGTCACCGTGCCCGGCCAGCCCGTGCCGCCGCCGTCGAAGATCGGCGCCCAGATCCTGCGGCCGGCCGTGCCGAACCCGGTGCCGGTGTCGCCGAACGTGCTGTTCAACCTGGCGCTCGGCGGGGCGGTCGGCCTGCTCCTGGGCATCGGCGCGGCCTTCCTGCGCAACGCCCGCGACACCTCGGTGCGCTCCGTGCGCCGGGTCGAGGCGCTGACGGGGGCCCCCGTGCTGGCCTCGGTCGCGGCGGACCGCGACGCGCGCCGCCACCCCGTGACGCTCGGCGCCCACCCCGGGTCGGCGCAGGTCGAGGCGTACCGCAAGCTGCGCACGAACCTGCTGTTCACCGACCCGGGCAAGCCGCACCGCGTGATCGTCGTGTCGAGCGCGAGCGTCGGCGAGGGCAAGTCGACGACGGCGTGCAACCTGGCGCTGGCGCTCGCCGACGCGGGGAACCGGGTCGTCCTCATCGACGTCAACCTCCGGCGGCCGCAGGTCGAGCAGTACCTCGGCATCGGGCCGACGGCCGGCGTGGTGAACGTCCTGGCCGGGCGGATCCCGCTGCGGCGGGCGGTCGGGCGCTGGGTCGAGGGCGGCATGGACGTCCTCACCGCCGGCCCGGTGCCGTTCAACCCCAGCGAGCTGCTCGCGTCCCGGGCCACGGCGGCGCTGCTCGACGAGGTCCGCCAGCACTACGACTTCGTGATCCTCGACACCCCGGCCCTGCTGCCGGTGACGGACGCCGCCACGGTGGCCGCCCGCGCGGACGGCGTCGTGCTCGTCGTGCGGTACGGCCGCACCGTCGAGGAGCAGGTGTCCGGCGCGATGAACGCCCTGGACGCCGTGCAGGCGCCGCTGCTGGGCACCGTGCTGATCGGCACGCCGCCCACGCGCCTGCGCCTGCGCAGCAAGGGCGGGGCCTACCCGGAGCCGGACCGGACGCTGCTCCCGCCGCGCAACGCCGGGCCGCCGGCGAACCGGCCGGCCGGCGGGCCGACGCCCGAGGGCGCCCGCCCGGCGACGCGCCCGGCCGGGAGCGGGGGGTCCGGGCAGGGCGGGTCGACCGACCAGCCGACCGAGATCCTCGTGCTGCCCAAGACCGCGGC
>DASVUG010000258.1:0-5997 GCA_036387155.1 Pseudonocardia sp.
CGAGGACCGCGGCGCAGTGCCGGGCGAGCAGGTTCGCGTCGCCGCAGCCACCGGTCTCGACCGCGCGCACGTCGACCCCGACCTCGGCGCCGACCTCGCGGGCCAGGGCGAGCAGCCGGTGGGTGCCGGCCGTGGGGCGCCACGGCGGGACCGGGGCCTCGACGGCCAGCTCCGCCGGGACCGCGCTCTCCGCGGCGAGTGCCCGCATCCGGGCCAGCGCCGCGGCGAAGCCGGCCGGGTCCCGGGCCCGCACCTCGGCCCGCAGCTCCCCGGACGCCGCGACCACGTTGGCCCGCTCGCCCGCGCGCAGCACGCCCGTGTTCACGGTGACGTCGCCCGCGTTGAGCGCGTCGAACGCCAGCGCGAGGCGGGCCGCGGCGAGCGCCGCGCTGGCCCCGGCGCCGGGCTCGATGCCGGCGTGCGCCGCGCGCCCGCGCAGGGTCACCGCGACGTCGGCGACGCCCTTGCGGCCCGACACCAGCGCCCCGTCCGCCCGCGCGCACTCCAGCCCGAGCACCGCGTCGGCCGCGGCGCCCAGCTCCGCGAGCAGCGCCCGGCTGCCCGGCGAGCCGATCTCCTCGTCGGGCGTCGCCAGGAACACGACCTCCCCGAACCCGTCGTGGCCGAGCTCGCGCAGCACCTCGACGGCGGCGACCCCGGCCAGGAGCCCGCCGGCGTCGTCGCAGACGCCCGGGCCGCGGGCGATCCCGGCCGCGTCGACGGTGAAGGGCCGGGCCGCTGCCGTGCCGCGCGGGAAGACCGTGTCGAGGTGGCCCGCGAGCAGCACCGACCGCCGGCCGGAACCGGCCCGACCCGACCCCTGCAACCGCCCGACCACGGCGTCGCCCAGCGGCCCGCCGGCGCCCACCGGCACCCGGGTGACCGCCATGCCGGCCTCGGCGAGGAAGCCGGCGAACGCGGTGGCCGCGGCCGCGAGGCCGTCGAGGTCCCGGGAGCCGCGGTCGATCCCGACGAGCGCGCGCAGCCGGTCGACGAAGGCGTCGTTCCCGGCCTTCGCGACGGCGAGCAGCGTCGGGACCCCGCCCGTCACAGGATCTTGGACAGGAACGCGCGCGTGCGCTCGTGGCGCGGCGCGCCCAGCACCTGCTCGGGCGGGCCGGACTCGACGACCACGCCCTGGTCGAGGAAGACCACGGTGTCGGCGACCTCGCGGGCGAAGCCCATCTCGTGGGTCACCACGACCATCGTCATCCCGTCGCGGGCCAGGCCCTTCATGACGTCGAGCACCTCGCCGACCAGCTCCGGGTCCAGCGCGGAGGTCGGCTCGTCGAACAGCATCACCTGCGGCTTCATCGCCAACGCCCGCGCGATGGCGACCCGCTGCTGCTGCCCGCCCGACAGCTGCGCGGGGTAGTGGCCGGCCTTGTCGGCGAGCCCCACCCGCTCCAGCAGCGCGCGGGCGTCGGCCTCCGCCTCGGCCCTCGGCCGCCGGAGCACCTTGACCGGGCCCTCGGTGACGTTCTGCAGGGCGGTCATGTGCCCGAACAGGTGGAACCGCTGGAACACCATCCCGACGGCGCGGCGCTTGCGCGCGACCTCCGCCGGCTTCAGCTCGAGCAGGTGGTCGCCGTGCTCGCGGTAGCCCATCAGGTCGCCGCCGACGCGGACCTGCCCGGCGTCGGCCGTCTCCAGGTGGTTCATGCAGCGCAGCAGCGTGGACTTGCCCGACCCGGACGGACCGAGCAGGCAGCACACCGTCCCGGGCTCGACGTCGAGGTCGATCCCGCGCAGCACCTCCACGTCCCCGAACCTCTTGCGGATCCCCCGCACGCTGACGGTCGTCATCGGCGCAGCCCTCCCAACCCCTTGAGGATCGACTTCGCCGGGTTGCCGTGGCCCCGGCCGAACCGGCGCTCCAGGAAGAACTGGCCCACCGACAGCAGGCTGACCAGCGCCAGGTACCAGATCGCCGCCACGACCAGCAGTGGGATGACCTTGTAGTTCTGCTGGTAGACCGTCTGCACGGCGGTCATCAGGTCCCGCCCGGCGATCACCGAGACCAGCGCCGTCGACTTGAGCATGGTGATCGTCTCGTTGCCCATCGGCGGGATGATCGTCCGCATCGCCTGCGGCAGGACGACCCGGCGCATCGCCATGCCGGGCGTCATCCCGATCGCACGCGCGGCCTCGTCCTGGCCCGGGTCCACGCCGAGGATGCCGCCGCGGACCACCTCGGCGGCGTAGGCCATCTCGTTCAGCGACAGCGCCAGCACGGCCGCCGTCGTCCCGCTGATCACGGCGCTGGTCGGCTGGGAGAACAGGACGACGTCGGTGAACGGGATCCCGAGGGTGATCGTCGGGAACAGCGCGCCGAGGAAGCCGAAGAAGATGATCTGCACGAGCAGCGGCGTGCCGCGGAACACCCAGACGAACAGCCACGACACCCCGCGCAGCACCGGGTTGGGCGACAGCCGCATCACCGCGAGGACCGCTCCGCCCGCCAGGCCGAGCACCATCGCCACGGCGGTGAGCCACAGCGTCACCAGCACGCCCCGGACCACGAAGTCGCGGAACAGGTACTGCCCGATCGTGCCCGGCTCGAGGTTGGGGCTGGACAGCAGCAGGGCGACGACGCCGCCCAGCACGGCCAGGACGGCCGCGGCGGCGAGCCAGCGCCCCCACCGGGGCCGCTTGCGGATCGTCTGCTCGACGGGGGCGGGGGCGGCGATCTCGGTGGCCGTCATGCTCGGTGAGCCCCTTTCGGCCTCATCGGTCCGGTGCGCGGGTGCGGGTCGCCTGGGAACACCAGGCCGAGGGTGCTCAGTCGACGGCCTTGTCCACGGTGATCGTGGGCAGCGCGATCGCCTTCTGCTGGTAGCTGTCGAGGATCTTGGCGTAGGTGCCGTCGTCGACCAGGGCCTGGATCGCCTTCTGGTAGGCCGCGGCCAGGTCGCCGCGGGACTTGAGGAAGCCGATGCCGTTCGGGCTGGCCTGCCACCCGTTGGGGTTGGCGGCGTCCTGCACGAGCTCGACGCGGCCGGCGAGCTGGCTGACGATCCCGGGCAGCGCCACCGTCGTGGCCGCCACCACGTCGGCGTTGCCCGCGAGCATGGCGTTCACGGCCTGCGGGTTCTCCGGGAAGCCGGAGACGGTGATGGGCGAGCCGGGCGGGCACGACTGCTTGCTGTAGTCGTTGAGGTTCTCCTCCTGGTTGCTCGCCTTCTGCACGGCGACGCGCTTGCCGCACAGGTCCGGCACCCCCTTGACGGCCTTGGGGTTGCCGGCGGTCGTCAGGAAGCCGGTGCCGGACGCCGAGTAGTCGACGAAGGTGGCGACCTCCTGGCGCTGCTTGTTGTCCGTGATGCCGCCCGCGATCGCGTCGTAGTTGCCCGCCTGCAGCCCGGGGACGAGCCCGTCGAACGGCTGCTGGACGAACTGCACCTTCAGGCCGAGCTTCGCCGACGCCGCCTGCATCAGGTCGTGGTCCAGGCCCTTGAACGCCGTCGTGTCGCCCTCCTGGGCGAAGTCGATGAACGGCGCGTACGGCGCGTTGGTCCCGACCTTGACCACGCCGGCGTCCCGGGTGACCTGCGGGACGAGACCCTGCAGCGCCGGGTCGGCCGCGACGGCGGGGGCGGCGGGCGCGGGGGCGCTCCCGGACCCGCCCCCCGACTCCGGGGCCGGGCCGCTGCAGGCCGCGAGCAGGGCGCCCGCCGCGACGGCGAGCAGGGCTCCGCACCACCGGGGGTGGCGGGCGCGGCGGGGTGTCCGGGCGTCGGTCATGGACCAGGATAGTAACGCCCGTTACATTCCTCGCCTAGAGGTCCGTGCTTGAACCTTTTGTTACGGGAGGCGCGATGACGGTCGCCGAGCTGGCCGGGGTGCTCCGCGCCCGCCTCGACGAGTGCAGCCCCGCCGAGCGCAAGGTGGCGCGCGTGCTGCTCGCGGGCTACCCGGCGGTCGGCTTCGAGACCGTCGCGGTGATCGCCCGGCGGTCCGGGGTCAGCGGCCCCACCGTCCTGCGGCTGCTCGACCGCCTCGGCTTCCGCGGGCTGCCCGACTTCCAGCAGGCGCTGCGCCGCGAGCTCGACGACCGGCAGGCCTCACCGCTGGCGCTCTACGACGAGCGCGACGGGTCCGCCGGCGACGGGGAGACGTCGCTGCTGCCGAGCGCGGTCCACCGCACGCTCGCCGGCCTGCCCGCCGCCGACCTGGACCGCGTCGTGGCCCTGCTGGCCGACCGGCGCCGGCGCGTGCTGCTCGTGGGCGGGCGGTTCAGCCGGGTGCTGGCCGAGTACCTGCACCTGCACCTGGTCCAGCTGCGCGACCGGGTCGTCCTGCTCGACGCCGACCCGGTGACCCGCGCGGCCGCGGTCGCCGACGGCGGCGGCCACGTCCTGCTGGTGTGCGACTTCCGCCGCTACGAGCCCCGCCTGCTCGACCTGGCCCGCGCCGCGAAGGCCCGCCGCGGCACCGTCGTGCTGCTGACCGACCGCTGGCTCTCCCCGGTCACCGAGGTCGCCGACGTCGCCCTGGTGTCGCAGGTCGACTCGCCCTCGGCCTACGACAGCCTCGTCCCGGCGATGGCCGTGGTGGAGACGGTGGTCGCCCGCGTCCTCGGCGCCCTGGGCGACGCCGCCCGCGAGCGCATGGCCGCCTGCGAGCAGGCGGCGCAGGACGCGGGGTTGCTCGACTGAGGGCGCCGTCACCAGGGGATGCGCCGGCCGTCGCGGAAGAAGCCGCCGGTGGGACCGTCGTCGGGCAGGGTCGCGGCCCACACGACGCCGGCCGCGCCGTCGCGCACCGGCCGGCCGCCCGGGCCGCCCATGTCGGTCGCGACCCAGCCGGGGCACACGGCGTTGACCTTGATGCCCCGGCCGTCGAGCTCCGCCGCGAGCTTGACGGTGAGCATGTCGAGGGCCGCCTTGGTGACGGAGTAGGCCGGGGTGCCGGCGGCGCCCGCGGTCTCGCCGAACGAGCCGGCGCCGCTGGAGACGTTGACGACGCGGCCGCCCGCGCGCATCGCCGGCAGCAGCGCCCGCGCGGTCCGCCAGGCGCCGAGCAGGTTCACCTCGACGGCCTCGCGCACCACGTCCAGGTCGGCGTCCACGGCGCGCTGGCCGGTGTCGTAGTGCACGGCCGCGTTGTTGACGAGCACGTCGAGCCGGCCCGACCGGCGGGCGAGCCACGCGGCGAAGTCCGCGACGCTGCCGTCGTCGGCCACGTCGAGCGGGTGGGAGTCGGCGCCGATCGCGGCGGCCGCGGCCCGCCCCTTCGCCTCGTCGCGGGCGCCGACGACGACGTCGAAGCCGCGGTCCACGAGCTGGCGGGCGACCTCGCGGCCGATGCCGCGGTTGGCGCCGGTGACGACCGCGACGCGGCCGGTGGGGACGTCGGGCACGGGTCCTCCGGGATGTGGGGAGCGGGTGGTGGTCAGCGGGCGTACTGCAGGTCGGCGAGCACGACCCGGTCGCCGCGGACGGTGAAGGTGTAGTCGGCCGCCCAGCCGGCGGAGCCGGAGGGTGCCCAGTGCACCCGCAGGCGCTGGGTGTCCGGCGCGAGCGCCGTGACCCCGTCGACGCGCAGCGTGCCGCCGATGACCTCGCCGTCGGCCCAGCGCCGGATCGCGTCGTGGCCGGTGATGCGGCGGGAGACGTCGACGACCTGGCCGTCGGGGGCGAAGGCGGCGACGAGGGCGTCGAGGTCGGCCCGGTTGACCGCGTCGACGTAGCGGCGGGCGGCGGGCGCCGTGGCTATGGGTTGGCGGTCGCTGCCGCGACCGGTGGGTCGGCGGTCGCCGCCGCGACCGCCTGGCGGAGCAGCCGGAGCAGCGGGCGGTCGTCGCCGCGCCGGCGCAGCAGGACCAGCCGGCACGGCCCGACCCCGCTCACCGGGCGCACGGCGACGCCGTCGCGGGCGACGAACGGGACGTTGCCCGCGGCGATCAGGCACACCCCGAGCCCCGCCGCCAGGGCCTCGACGGTCTCGTCGGTGGTCGCGATCTCCGCGCCGACCACCGGCGGCCGGCCGCCGCGG
>DASVUG010000259.1:0-9779 GCA_036387155.1 Pseudonocardia sp.
CGTTCCTCGCCGCGCACACCGGGCTGGCCCCGTGACCACCCCCCCGACGACCCCGACCCCGACCCCGGGCGCGACCCCGACGCCGACCCCGTCGGGGGGGCCCTCGACGTCGGTCGCGCCGGCCGACACGCTCGTGCCGCCCGCACCGTCGGTCGGCGAGCTCGTCACGCGGGTCGCCGACCCGATCTGCACCGGCGACCCCGGCCCGTGGTGCGAGCAGGTCTACAAGTGGACCGACAACGACGTCCTCGCCCGGTCGGCGGACCTCGTCGTCAGCCGCGGCGCGCACATCGTCCTGATCCTCGTGCTCGGCCTGATCGCCCGCTACCTGCTGCACCGGGCGATCCTGCGCCTCGTGGAGGGCGCCACCTCCAGCCGGATCTCCCGGATGATCAGCCGCCGCACCCGGCCGCAGCTGGGGGAGAACGCCTCCGCGCCCGTGACGCCGCGCCGCGCGCAGCGGGCCCGCACCATCGGCTCGGTGCTGCGCTCGGCCGGCTCGTTCGTGATCGGCCTGGTCGTCATCGGGACGATCCTCGCGGAGTTCGGCGTGGCGCTCGGCCCCATCCTGGCCTCCGCCGGCATCCTCGGCGTGGCGCTGGGGTTCGGCGCGCAGAACCTCGTCCGCGACTTCCTGTCCGGCATGTTCATGCTGCTGGAGGACCAGTACGGCGTGGGCGACATCGTCGACCTGGGCACCGCGAACGGCACCGTCGAGGCCGTCGGCCTGCGCATCACCACCGTCCGGGACCTGAACGGGACCGTCTGGTACGTCCGCAACGGCGAGATCCTGCGGGTGGGCAACAAGACCCAGGGCCACTCCGTGGCCGTCGCCGACGTCCCCCTGGCCCTCGGCGCCGACATGGGGCGGGCGACGGACGTGGCCGGGCGCGTCGCCGCCCGGTTGGTCGCCGAACCGGACCTGGCCGAGCACGTCCTCGGCGACCCCGAGGTCGTCGGCGTCGAGAAGATCACCGCCGAGGGCGCGACCTTCCGCGTCACCGTGCGCACCGCACCGGGCCAGCAGTTCCGCGTGCAACGCGCGCTCGCGACGGCGCTGGTCCGCGCGTTCGACGAGGAGGGGCTGCCGCGTCCGGGCGTCGCGCCGGCGCCGGCGGCGGCCCGGGAGCCGGCACCCCCCACCCCGGCGTAGGCGGGGATGATGGTGTCGTGAGTCTTCCCCGCAACTTCTACGACGACGTCGGCGGCGCCCCCGTCTTCCGCGCGATCGTCGGGCGCTTCTACGAGGAGGTCCGCGCGGACCCGCTGCTGCGCCCGCTGTACCCGGAGGAGGACCTCGGGCCGGCCGAGGACCGGCTGCGGATGTTCCTGGAGCAGTACTGGGGCGGCCCCCGCACCTACTCCGACCAGCGAGGGCACCCGCGGCTGCGGATGCGGCACTTCCCCTTCCGGATCGGCCCGGCCGAGCGGGACGCGTGGCTGCGGTGCATGCGGACGGCCGTGGACGGGGCGGGGCTCGACCCCGCCCACCGCGACCAGCTGTGGGAGTACCTCGAGTACGCCGCGGCCAGCATGGTCAACTCGCCGCACTGACGGGCTGGCGCGGCCTGGCAGGATGCGGGCGTGCAGTGGTGGAGGAACGCCGTCTTCTACCAGGTCTACGTGCCCAGCTTCGCCGACTCCGACGGCGACGGCGTGGGCGACCTGAACGGCGTCCGCAGCCGACTGGGCTACCTGGAGCTGCTCGGGGTGGACGCCCTGTGGCTCTCGCCCCTGTACTCCTCGCCGAAGGTCGACGGCGGCTACGACGTGACCGACCACCGGGCGATCGACCCGGCCTGGGGTGACCTGGACGCGTTCGACGCCCTCGTCGCCGATGCCCACGCGCACGGGCTGCGCGTCACCGTCGACCTCGTGCCCAACCACACCTCGGACCAGCACGCGTGGTTCCAGGCGGCGCTGGCCTCGGCGCCCGGGAGCCCGGAGCGGGCCCGCTACCACTTCCGGCCGGGCCGTGACGGCGGCACCCGCCCGCCGAACGACTGGCTCAGCGTCTTCGGCGGCTCGGCGTGGACGCGGGAACCGGAGCGCGACGGCCGGGACGACGCGGACGACCCGGACCGCCCGGACGGCCCGGGCGGCGGGGCCCCGCGGTCGGCGGAGCGCGAGTGGTACCTGCACCTGTTCTCCCCGGCGCAGCCCGATCTGAACTGGACCAACCCCGAGGTGTGGGCGGACCTGGACAAGACGCTGCGCTTCTGGCTCGACCGGGGCGTCGACGGCTTCCGGGTGGAGGCCGCGCACGGCATGTGCAAGGACGTCGCCGCCGCGACCGGCCCGGGGCGCGTCGGCGACCTGCCCGCCGACCCGCGCTTCGACACCGACGACGTCCACGAGGTGCACCGCATGATCCGCGCCGCGCTCGACCACTACCCCGACCGGGTCGCCGTCGGCGCGCTGGGCGTGCGCAGCGGCGAGCGCTTCGCCCGCTACGTGCGCCCGGACGAGCTGCACCTCGCCGTCGACACCCGGCTCGCGGCCGTCCGGTTCGACGCCGAGGAGCTGCGCGCCACGATCGAGGACTCCCTGGCCGCGGTCGAGGCCGTCGGGGGCGCCGCGACGTGGGCGCTGTCCGACCACGACGTCATCCGGCCGGCGTCGCGCTACGGCCGGGGCGCGGTGGGGCTGGCCCGGGCCCGGGCGATGGCGCTGGTGCAGCTCGCCCTGCCCGGCGCGGTGTACCTCTACAACGGCGACGAGCTGGGCCTGCCCGACGCCGACGTGCCCGACGACGCCCGCCGCGACGGGGTGTGGGCCCGCCTCGAGGACGGCCGCGACGGCTGCCGGGTCCCGCTGCCGTGGGAGGCCGACCTGCCCGCCTACGGCTTCACCGGCGGCACGCCGTGGCTGCCGCTGCCCGAGTCCTACGCGCCCCTGGCGGCCGCCACCCAGCTCGAGGACACCCGCTCCATGCTCTCGCTCTACCGCCGCGGCCTGGAGCTGCGGCGCGGGTACCCCGGCTTCGCGGGGGCGGGGCTGGAGTGGTTCGGCGCTCCCCCGGGCTGCCTGGCCTTCCGCCGGGCCGGCACGACGGTGGTGTGCGCGCTGAACACCTCGGCGGAGCCGGTCCCGCTGCCCCCCGGGGACCCGCTGCTGGCCAGCGGCCCCCTCGACGACGGCATGCTGCCCCCGGACACGGCCGTCTGGCTCGCGTGACGGCCGGTCGAGGGCGGCGGGGCCGGGTGTGCGGAGGTCCATGCCGCGGACGGTAGGCCGGACCTCCGACAGTTCCGGCGTCCGCCGGAACTCAGACCGCGAGCAGCGGCAGGGAGGTGACGCGGCGGCGCACGACGGCGCCGTGCCGGGTGTCCAGCCGCAGCCATCCCCGCGTCGCCGACACGCCGACCGTCTCGTCCGGCGCCGCGCTCGCGCCGATCAGCCCCAGGCCGGACAGCGCGAACAGGCAGCGGACCGGCACGCGCACCGGACGCTCGCCCGCCGTGGCGCCCCCGGTGACCGTGAACGCGGCCTCGTCGAGCAGGTCCGGGGAGGGTCCGTGCGGGCCGGCGGTCGTGCGGGCCCGCTCGAGCGCGCGGTCGGTGAGCGTCTCCAGCTCGACCGCCGGGACGGGAACCACCAGCCCCCAGGCCTCGGGCGGCGGCAGCGGCGCCCGCCACGGCGCCGCCGGGCCGACCTCGACGGTCGCGGCCCGGTCCACGCTCAGCGCCGTGAGCAGCGCGACCGCGGGCGCCGTGGCGTCGTCCGGCTCCAGCGTGCCGGGCACCGACCACGTCGCCAGCACGTCGAACGGCGTGGTCGCCCACGCCGTCACCCGCCCGTCCGCGGCGTGCAGCCGCACGGTCGCGCCGGGGTCGAGCCGCACGGCGCGCCCGACGAAGGTCCCCAGGGCGGCGCGGTCGTCCGGGTCGGGAACCCGCAGACCGCTCATGCGCGGTCCGGCGCGAGACGGCCGGATCGGTCGTCGCCCCACCGGCCGAGCAGCGCCCGCTCGTCGGGGGTGAGGCGGCGGGGGTGGCCGGCGGCGAGGTCGTAGGTGGCCATGCGCGTCCAGGCGTGGACGGCGACCGGGGCGTCGGCGCCGGGCCCGTCGTGCAGGGCGTAGCGGATGCGGAACGACGCCGCGCGCAGCTCGTCGACGTCCATCGCGACCCGGACGGTGCCCGCCCCCGGGGAGCTCCCCCGGTAGGCGATCTGACGCCGGTAGTCGACGTGCAGCCCGACGACGAGCAGCCCGGCCGCGAACGTCGTGACGCCCGCGTCCGCCGCGGCGTCGAAGACCATCGCGACCCGCGCCTCCTCCAGCAGCGTCACGGCGCGGGCGTGGTTGACGTGCCCGTAGACGTCCTGGTCGATCCACCGCAGCGGAACCTGCGTGACGAAGGCGGCCACGGCGCACAGCCTCTCAGACGCCGGCGGGGCCGGTCCTCCCGATCCCGCGCGCCGGGTGCGGGGCCGGTCCGGTCACCGCGCCAGGCCCCGCAGCTGCCGGGACACCACCGACAGCGTCGCGAGGTCCAGCCGCTCGCCGGTCAGGATCTGGTCCAGGGCCGGCCGCGCCCGCAGCAGCCGCGAGGAGTTCGCGGTCTCCCACTGGGCGATGGCCTCGTCCACCGGCGTGCCGGGCGGCGCCTCCCGCAGCGCGTCGAGGGTGACGGCGCGCAGGGAGCCGTAGAGGTCGTCGCGCAGGGCGAGGCGGGCCAGCGAGTGCCAGCGGTCGCCCCGCTCGAGGCCGCTGACCGCCGTCAGCGCCGGGTTGATGCCGAGGTGCTCGGACAGGGCGAAGTACAGCTGCGCGACCTCGAACGGGTCCCGCGGCTCCTTGTCGCGGTCGGCGAGCTCGATCAGCTCGACGACGTCGAGGAGCCCGTAGGCCTCCAGCAGCGACGCCGCCTCCCCGGCCAGCGCCGCGGGCACGCCCTTCTCCCGCAGGCTCGCCGCGTTCTCCGTCATCTCCGCGGACTCCCGGCCCACCAGCAGCTCCGGCAGCCGGGCCCGCAGCGCCCGCACGGGGCCGGCGAAGCGGGTGACCGCCGCGCCGATGGCCAGCGGCTGCGGGCGGTTGGTCAGGAACCAGCGCGCTGCACGATCGAGCAGCCGCCGCGACACCAGCACCACCCGGTCCGACACGGCGGTCGGGATCTCCGGCGACGCCACCCGGGCCCAGAGCTCCGGCAGGTCGAACACCGCCGTGGCGACGGCGAAGGCGCGCACGGAGTCGTCCGGGCTCACCCCGAGCTCGTCGGAGTTGCGGAAGGCGAAGGTCATCCCGGCGGCGTCGACCATCTCGTTGACCAGCAGCGTCGTGAGGATCTCCCGGCGCAGCGGGTGCTCGGCGACGGCGGCGGGGAACCGCTCCCGCAGCGGGTGGGGGAAGTACTCGGGCAGCCGCTCGGCGAACGCCGGGGTGTCGGGCAGGTCCGAGGCGAGGACGCGGGCGTGCAGGTCCAGCTTCGCGTGGGCGACGAGCGTCGCCAGCTCCGGGCCCGTCAGCCCCTGCCCCGCCGCCTCCAGGGCCGCGAACCCGGCGTCGTCGGGCAGCACCTCCAGCGTGCGGTCGAGGCCGCGGCGGGCCTGCAGGTCGTCGAGGAACCGCCGGTGCACGCGGACCATGCCCGCGGCGTGCGCCCGGCCGACGCCCAGCAGCGCGTTCTGCCGCCGGTTGTCGGCCAGGACCAGCTCGGCGACCTCGTCGGTCATCTCCGCGAGCAGCGCGTTGCGCGCCTCGCGGTCCAGCCCGCCCGCCCGGACGAGCCGGTCCAGCAGGATCTTGATGTTGACCTCGTGGTCGCTGCAGTCCACGCCCGCGGAGTTGTCGATCGCGTCGGTGTTGATATTCCCGCCGGCGCGGGCGAACTCGATGCGGCCCCGCTGGGTCAGGCCCAGGTTGCCGCCCTCCCCGACGACCTTGACCCGCAGGTCGCGGCCGTCGACCCGGATCGCGTCGTTGGCCTTGTCCCCGGCGTCGGCGTGGGTCTCGGTGCCCGCCTTGACGTAGGTGCCGATGCCGCCGTTCCACAGCAGATCCACCGGCGCCCGCAGGATCGCCCGGATCAGCTCCGGCGGGCTCAGCTTGACCACCGGCCCGTCCGCGCCGTCGGCGATCCCCAGCGCCGCGCGCAGCTCCGGCCCGACGGGCACGGACTTGGCGGTGCGCGGCCACACCCCGCCCCCCGCGCTGATGGCGGCGCGGTCGTAGTCGTCCCACGACGAGCGCGGGAGCTCGAACAGCCGCTGCCGCTCCGCGAAGCCGCGGGCCGCGTCGGGGTCCGGGTCGACGAAGACGTGCCGGTGGTCGAACGCCGCGACGAGGCGCAGGTGCGGCGAGAGCAGCATGCCGTTGCCGAACACGTCGCCGGACATGTCGCCGATGCCGACCGCGGTGAACTCCTGGCTCTGCGTGTCCACGCCGAGCTCGCGGAAGTGCCGCTTGACGCTCTCCCAGGCGCCGCGGGCGGTGATGCCCATGGCCTTGTGGTCGTAGCCCACCGAGCCGCCCGAGGCGAACGCGTCGCCCAACCAGAACCCGTAGGACGCGGCCACCTCGTTGGCGATGTCGGAGAACTTCGCCGTGCCCTTGTCGGCGGCGACGACCAGGTAGGCGTCGTCGCCGTCGTGGCGCACGACGTCCGGGGGCGGCTCCGTCACGCTGGCACCGTCGCCGGTGGTGACCAGGTTGTCGGTGACGTCGAGCAGCCCGGAGATGAACGTCCGGTAGCAGGCGACGACCTCCCCACCCGCCTCCCCCGCCCTCTCCACGGCGTCCGGCCGGCGCACGACGAACCCGCCCTTGGCGCCGACGGGCACGATCACCGCGTTCTTCACGGCCTGGGCCTTGACCAGCCCGAGGATCTCCGTGCGGAAGTCCTGGGGCCGGTCGCTGTAGCGCAGCCCGCCGCGGGCGACCGGGCCGTAGCGCAGGTGCACGCCCTCCACGCGGGGCGAGTACACGAAGATCTCGAACTTCGGCCGCGGCGCCGGCATCTCGGGCACCGCGGCGGGGTCGAGCTTGAACGACAGGAAGGGGCGGTCGCGGAAGTAGTTGGTCCGCAGCGTCGCCATGATCATGCCGAGGAAGCCCCGGAGGATGCGGTCGGCGTCGAGGCCCGTGACGGCCTCGATCAGCTCGCGGGCGTCGGTCAGGGCCGCGTCCTGGGCGGCGACGCGGGCAGGGTCGTCGCCCGCGGCGCCGAGCGCCGGGTCGAAGCGGGCCAGGAACAGCCCCACCAGCGCGCGCGCGACGGCGGGGTGCGCGAGCAGGGTCTCGGCGACGTACCCGACGCCGTAGGGGTTGCCGAGCTGGCGGGCGTAGCGCGCGTAGGCGCGCAGGACCGCGACCTCCCGCCACGACAGCCCGGTGCGCAGCACGAGCGCGCTGAACCGGTCCGTCTCGGCCTCGCCGCGCCACGCGGCGGCGAAGGCCGCGCTGAACTGGGCGGCGACCTCGGTCTGCGGCCGGTCCGCCAGCGCCGCGTGGGTGGCGACGTCCATGCGCAGGCCGAAGTCGTAGGTCCAGCAGCGCAACCCGTCGGGCCGGACGATCTCCGACGGCCGCTCGTCGAGCACGTCGACCCCCAGCTGCTGCAGCAGCGGCAGCACCGCCGTGAGCGTCGCGGGGGCCCCGGCCAGGTACAGGGTGAACCGCTGCTCCTCCCCGCCGGACGGGGCGTAGAGGCGCAGCCCGAAGTCGCCCGGACCGCTCAGCGCCGCGATGTAGCGCAGGTCCACCAGGGCCTGGGCCGGGTCGACGCCGGCCTTGTACGACTCCGGCACCCCGCGCAGCAGCGCGGCGACGTCGGTGCCCGCGTCGCGGCCGCCGGGCAGCGCCAGCACGCGGTCGTCCCACGTGCGGACCGCCTCGGTCAGCTCGCCCTGCAGCGCCTCGATGTCGACCGGCTGGACCGGCAGGGCGGCGCCCCCCTCGCAGTGCACCGTGAAGTGCACCAGCGCGAGCGCGGACTCGGTGAGCCGCACGGTGAAGTCGACCGACGTGCCGCCCAGGAAGTTCTGCAGCACGTCGGCCATCGCGATGCGCGACGACGTGGTGTAGCGGTCGCGCGGGACGTAGACCAGGCAGGAGATGAACCGGCGGTACGGGTCGGGGCGCAGGAACACCCGCACGGCGCGCCGCCCGGCGACGGCGAGGACCCCCACGGCCGTGTCGTGCAGCTGCTGCTCGGTGGCGCTGAACAGCTCCTCGCGGGGCAGCGCGGAGATCACCTCGAGCATCTGCTGGCCCGAGTAGGACTCCAGCGGGAAGCCGGCGCGGTGGATCGCGGCGCGGACGTTGCGCTCGACCACCGGGATGTCCAGGACGTTCTCGTAGAGCGCCGCCACGTTGAGCATGCCGAGGAACCGGTGCTCACCCACGAGCCGCCCGCCGGCGTCGAGGAACCGGACGGCCAGGTAGTAGGCGCGCTCGGGCCGCAGGATGCCGCTACGCGCACCGGCGCGGGTGAACACGAGCACGTCGGGGGGCGCGCCGGCCGTGGAGCCCGGACCGACGCTCGGGTCGGTGGCGGCCGCCGGACCGGGCGACACCACGTCCGCGCCCCCGTGGCGCAGCCCGCCCAGACCCTGCCCCTGCGGGACGAGCCGGCCGTCCGCGGCGACGAGGTGGCGGTACCCGAGGAAGGTGAAGTGCCCGTCGGCGAGCCAGCGCAGCAGGTTCGCGACGTCGTGCGCGGGCAGCGCGTCGGGGCTCTCCGCCGGCCGGGCGTCGGGCCCGTCGGCGAGGAGCCGGTCGGCGACGGCGAGGGCCTGGCGGGCCATGGCGGGGGCGTCGTCGACGACCTCCCGCACCGCGCGCAGCACCTGGGCGAGGTCGTCGGCGAGGTCGTCGGGGGCGGGCGCGCCCAGGTCGAGGTGCATCCACGACTCGGCGATCGCGCCCGGTGGTGGCGCGGCCGCGTCGGCGTCGGTGAGCACGTCGCGCAGCTCGCCCTCCGGCCCGCGCTCGACGACGACGATGGGGTGGATGACGCGGCGGACCTCCAGGCCGGCCCGGCGCACCGCCGCGAGGACCGACTCGAGCAGGTAGGGCATGTCGTCGGTGACGATCTCGACGACGCCCGCGGCGGCGCCGGCGCCCTCACCGTCTCCCCCGTCGCGCGCGGTGCCGGCGGAGCCGCCGGCTCCCGTGGTGCCGGCGGTGCCGACGCCGGGCGGGCCTCCGGCCGCTGCGTGGTCCGGTGCGTCGTCGGCCGGCGGGTGGTCGCCCGCCGTCCCGGCGAGGAGACCCGGGGCGACGGGCGGGGCCGCGGGTGCCGCGGCGTCGGGCGTGGCGGCGGGCGGGCCGTCCCCGGAGGACCGCACGCGGATGAGCTCCTGCCCGGGCGGGCGCTGCCGGGCCAGGCGCCGGTGCGACCGCGCGGCGGCGCGGAGGGCGGCGCGCAGGTCCTCGGACCGGCCGGTGTCGGGCGTGTGCCGGACGTACAGGGCCTCCAGCGCGGCGAGGTCCTCGTCCGGAACGGGGACGTCGGCGTCCGGGCCGTCGGGGTTCGGGCCGTCGGGGTCCGGGCCGTCGGCTGCGCCGCGCGGGGCGGCGGCGGCCCGGGCGTCGTCCGAGACGGCCCCGCTGTCGCCGGCGGCGGCCCCGTTGCCGCCGGAGCCGGTGGGGTCGGAGCCGGTGGGGTCGGAGCCGGCGCGGTCCGGGTCGGCGGCTCCCGACGGGTCGGGCTGCGGCTCCGCGGCGGTGGTCTGCGCACGGGTCCGACTGGTCACGGGCTGCCCTCCGAGAACTTCGAATCCGCCGGCGGCGGCCCACCGACCCGGGTCAGGGTAGCCCCTGTGGCCCGGCC
>DASVUG010000260.1:0-4794 GCA_036387155.1 Pseudonocardia sp.
ACCACGGGGAGGGCGTCACCCATCGACCCTCATCCGTCCCACCCTCCGCGGCCGTCCCACAGTCTGTCGCGGCCGGCGGAGCGGCGCACGGCGTGGGTGACGATCATCGTAGGGCGCCGGCCCGGCCCGCGCCCGTCACCCGCCGCGCGTCGCCTCCCGGACCGCGCGGGCCACCCGCTCGCGGGCGCCGCCCACCCCGGGTCGGCCCGGGCGGCCGCGTCAGCGGCGGTCCGCGGCCGCCTCCAGGAACCCGGTGATCGCCGGCAGCTGGGCGGGGTCGACGGTGTGGCCGCCGGCGTGCGGCAGCACGGTGACCTCGGCGCCGCGCTCGCGCAGCTGGCCGACGAGGGTGTCGGTCTGCGCCGGGGTGGCCATCGGGTCGCGCCGCCCGTTGGCCACGAGGACCCGCTTGCCCGCCAGGTCGGCCTCCGGGGGGTCGCGGAACGGCACCATCGCGGCGAGCAGGACCGCCGCCGACAGCGCCGCGGGGCGGCGCAGCAGCAGGGCGGAGGCGATGTTCGCGCCGTTGGAGAAGCCGACCGCCGTCCAGCTGCCGGCGGCGACGCCGTACTCCTGCTCGGCCGCGGCGAGGAACCCGGCCAGCTCGTCGACGCGGGCGCGCAGGTCGTCCTCGTCGAACACGCCCTCGGCCCGGCGCCGGAAGAACCGCGGCAGGCCGTTCTCGAGCACGGTGCCGCGCACCGACAGCACGGGGGCGGCGGGGGCGAGCCGCTCGGCCAGCGGCAGCAGGTCGTGCTCGTCGCCGCCCGTGCCGTGCAGGAGCAGCAGCGCCCCGGCCCGGTCCGGCCCGCCGGGGCCCGGCCGCCACACGTGCGGGCGGGCCAGCGTCGCCCCGGTCACGCCGGACCGGTGGCGGGGTCGGCGCCGGGGTCGGCGTCGGGGTTGTGCAGGGGCGGCAGCGCGGCCGCGATCTGCTCGCGGCTCGGCTCCAGCCACGGCGGCAGCTTCAGCGAGCGGCCGAGCTCGAGCAGCGGCTCGTCCACGGCGAACCCCGGCTGGTCGGTGGCGATCTCGAACAGCACGCCGCCCGGCTCGCGGAAGTAGACCGAGGTGAAGTACTGCCGGTCGAGGATCTCGGTGACCGCCACCCCGGCCTCCACCAGCTCCTGGCGCCACCGCGCCTGCGTCTCCCCGTCCGGGGCGCGGAACGCGACGTGGTGCACCGTCCCGCCCGCCTGCAGGCCGCGCGACCCGCCGCCGGCGGCCACGTCGACCACCGCACCGGCGCCGCCGGGGGCCATCGCGAACCGCGCGCGGTCGGCGGCGTCCCCGCCCGGCTGCATGCCCAGCAGCCCCGACAGCACGCCGGCGGTCGGGTCGAGCGACCGCTCGGACAGCGTCACCGAGTGCAGCCCCCGCACGGCGTGCTCGGTCGGCACCCGCGCCACCCCGTCCCACCCGGACCGGGTGTCCCCCGCCGACGCCACCAGGTCGATCACCAGCCCGTCCGGGTCGCGGAAGGTCAGCACCTCCTCGCCGTCCCGGTCGTACGGCGCCTCCGCGGACACCTCCAGCTCGCCGAGGCGGCGCTGCCACCAGCCCAGCGAGTCCGGCGGCACGCTGAACGCCGTCGCCGTCGTCAGGCCGACGCCCTGGCGGCCCTGCGGGACGCCGCGCCACGGGAAGAACGTCAGCAGCGTCGACGGGCGGCCGGCCTCGTCGCCGTAGTACAGGTGGTAGGTGTCCGGGGCGTCGAAGTTCACCGTCTGCTTCACCAGCCGCAGCCCCAGCACCCGGGTGTAGAAGTCCAGGTTGCGCTGCGGGTCGGAGGCGATGGCGGTCACGTGGTGCAACCCGTTCGGGCGGACGTCGGTCATGCGCGCTGCTCCTCGCTCACGGCTCCGGTCCGCCCGGTCCCGTCGTCCTCGTCGTCCTCGTCGTCCTCGACCAGGTGCACCGCCGCCTCCTCCGCGGAGGCCGCGGCGCCGTCGATCCCGACGTCGGAGGCGAACAGCTCGTCGTCGCGGTCGACGTCCTCGCCCTCGTCCTCGGCCACCAGGCGGCCCGACCGGCGGACACCGACCTCGTCGTCCCACAGCTCGCCGTCGGTGTCGGTGGCGTCACCGAGACCGTCGCCGTCGTCGGACCGCTGGTCGGGCAGCTCCCGGGCCAGCCGGCCGTCGAGGCTCTCGCCCTCGGCCTCCTCCCGCGCGGTGGTGCCCCACCCGTCGACCGCCCACGGGCGCTCCGGCGGGGACCACCCCTCGTCCAGCGGGTCCGCCGGACCGCTGTCGTCGAGGGTGTCGGCGGCGTCCAGCTGCTCGTTGACGTCGTCGTCGTACTCGTCGGGCATCGGTCGACTCCTCACGTGGCTTCCGCGTGGCGCCCGCCCGGACGCCCGCCTCGACGCGGGCGGGCCGGAGCGGCTGTGGGCAGTGTGGGGTACGGGCGTCGTCCGGGCATCGGTCGGCCGACCACTCCCCCGGCGGCGTCCCCCGGGGCGGTGTCACGGCGACGGACGGCCGGGGTCACGGCGCCGCGTGGCCGAGCGGTATCCGGGCGCAGACCGTCGTCCCCCGACCCGGCGGCGAGTCGAGGACCAGCCGGCCACCGAGCGCTCCGATCCGGTCGGCCAGGCCGGCCAGGCCGCTCCCGCTGCCGTCGGCGGCGGCACCGCCGATCCCGTCGTCGCGGACCTCGACCGACAGGTCGGCGTCCTCGACCCCGATGGTCACCCACGCCCGGGACGCCCGGGCGTGCTTGACGGTGTTCGTGAGGGCTTCCGCGACGACGAAGTAGGCGTTGATTTCGACCGCCTCCGGCATCCGCCGTGCGACGGTCCCGACGACGGAGACCGGCAGGGCGGCCCGGGCGGCGAGGGCCTCGACCGCCGCGACCAGGCCGCGGTGGGCGAGGACCGGGGGGTGCAGCCCGGCGGCGAGCTCGCGCAGCTCGTCGATGGCCAGCTGGGCCTGCTCGGCCGCGTCGTCGATCAGGTCGAGCCCCCGTGCGGGGTCGGCCCCGATCTCCTCCCGGGCCATCTGCAGGCTGATGAGCAGGGTGATCAGCCGCTGCTGGGCGCCGTCGTGGAGGTCGCGGGCCACCTGCCGGCGCACGGCGGCCGAGTTCTCGACGAGACGGCGCTGGGCGGCGCGCGACGCCGCGGCGCGGATGTCGGCGGCGTCGCGCTCGCGCAGCGCCTGCTCGGCCGCGCGGCGCTCCGACACGTCGGTGAACGCCAGCACGGCCCCGTTGCCGCCCGGCATCGCGATGGGCGCGGACCACCAGGCGATCGGGAACATCGAGCCGTCCCGGCGGACGAACCACTCGTCCTCGCCGTGCGCCGTCTCGCCCGTCTCGCGCGGCCGGAGCATCGGGCACTCCGCCTGGGGGTAGGGCGAGCCGTCCGGACGCTTGTAGTGCACGGTGGCGTGGCTCGGCCTGCGGTGCAGCTCGGCCGGGTCGCCGTACCCGAGCGCCGCGACGGCGGCCGGGTTGGTGAAGACGATCAGCCCGGCCTCGTCGACGACCCACACCGGCTGCGGCGCGTCGTCGAGGATCCGGGCGAGGAACTCCGCTGGCGCCGTCACGGCCGGCCCGCCTCCCGTGGATGTCCCCGCCCACCGCCGCGCGCGCGGTGGGCGGGCACACCGTACGACGGCGGGTGCGTCGACGAACACGGGTAGGACGACGGATGTCCGCCGGAGGCGATGGCGGGACGCTTCGGGGACCGGGGCCGGCCGCGGTCCCCCGACCGACAGGAGCAACCATGTCGTCCGACGTCGCGCCAGCCGAGCCCCGCGACACCGAGCCCCGCGAGAGCGGGCCCCGCGACACCGCCGGGTCGGGGGACGCACCCGCCGACGAGCTCACCGGCAGGCTGCGGCGCACCGTGCTCCAGCGGTCCGCGTCGTCGGTGCCCGGGCGCGAGATCGTGCAGGTCCTCACCGAGATCCCGGTCGGCGTCGCGTCCGGCTGGCACGTCCACCCGGGCGAGGAGGTCGGCTTCATCGTGGCCGGCACCGTCCGCATGGAGATCGCGGACCGGCCGACGCTCCTGCTGAACGCGGGCGACCCGTTCCTGATCCCGCCGCGCGTGCCGCACAACGCCCTCGACCTCGGGCCCGGCACGGGCCGGATGCTGTCCACCTACTTCGTCGAGGTGGGCGAGCCGCTATCGGCGTTCGTCCACCATCACGGGGAGGGGTGAGGCGCCGCCGCCAGGAAGTCGGACAGGAGGTCGGCCACCAGCTCGGGGCGGTCCTCGACGAGGAAGTGGCTGCCCCCGACGCCCTGCCCGGTGACGGACCGGGCCCAGGGCCGCCACACGTCGAGGACGTCGCCGTAGAAGCGCGGCAGCGCCCCGTGCGCGCTCCACAGGGCGAGCAGCGGGCACTCCACGAGGCGCCGGCCGCGGTCGGCGTCGTCGTGGTCGCGGTCGATCCCGGCGCCCGCGCGGTAGTCCTCGCAGATCGCCTGCACGGTGCTCGGGTCGTCGAGCAGGGCGCGGTAGGTCGCCATGAGGTCCGCCGGGTAGCGGCCGTCCGCGCCGCCGAGGCCGAGCGCGCGCACGTGGAGGTCGAAGAACGCGTCGGGGTCGGCGCCGATGAGCCGCTCGGGCAGCGGCGCGGGCTGGGCGAGGAACGCCCAGTGCCAGTAGCCCAGCGCCATCGCGGCGTCGGCGCGGGCCCACACCTCGCCGGTGGGGACGACGTCGAGCACCGCCGCGGCGCTCACGCGCTCCGGGTGGTCCAGCGCCATCCGGTAGGTCACGCGGCCGCCGCGGTCGTGGCCCGCGACGGCGAAGCGGTCGTGGCCGAGCGCGGACATCGC
>DASVUG010000261.1:0-6140 GCA_036387155.1 Pseudonocardia sp.
CCGCGGCTGGGGCTGCGGGGCGCCGGAGTGGGGGGCGGGGTGGGGGGCCGGGTGCGGCCGGGCTGCCGGCCGTGGGCGGTCCGCCGGGCCCGTCGCCACCGGCGTCGTCGGCAGGGCCGAGACCACCGGGGCCGGGCCGGCCGGCCCCGGCCGCGCGATCACGGCCGTCGCGACCGGCTCGGTCTTCGCGGCGGCGGAGACGCCGAACCCGGCGGGCTCCAGGGTCCGCGGGCGGGTGCCGATCGGCTCGGTGAGCGGGTCCGCCGCCGCCGCGGCGAGGGCGGCCGCCGGGGCGGGCGCGCCCGCGTCCGCCGCGTCGGAGGTGCGCACGACCTCGCCGTGCTCGTTCACCGCCACCTGGCGGGTGAGCCAGCGCTGCTTGCGGATGGTCAGCAGGGCGTGCAGCTTGATGATCGCCATCGCCCACGAGAACACCAGGTAGGCCGGGATGAAGAAGAACGACGACGGCCGCCGGTAGATGTGGGGGAGCAGCTTGGCCGAGCGGCTGATCTGCCACCACAGCGCGAGCACGCCGACGAAGATCCAGTTCCGCTGGATGATCGCCCAGAGCATGAACCCCGGGCCCAGCAGCACGGTGAAGCCGCTGACCGCCTTGTCGACCATCGTGTAGGCGAGGAAGGGGTGCTTCCAGACCCACGGCCGCGACAGGGCGCGCATGTCCGAGCGCCAGGTGTTGCGGGCCCAGCGCAGCCGCTGCTTCTGGAAGACCCGGGGGCTGTCGGGGAACGTCGACCAGACCTGTGCGGTGCGCTGCATGTAGGTCAGGTGGCCGTGCTCGAGGGTGAGCGTGGTGAGCCGCTTGTCGTCACCGGACAGGCACGGGACGCCCCAGAACGTCTCGTGGATGAACTCCTCCTGGATCTCCATCAGCACGGAGCGGCGGTACACCGCGGTGCGTCCGGAGAGGCAGGAGACGGCCCGGCCCAGGTAGCTCTGGCTGGCGTTCTCGTCGAAGTACCGGTGGTCGAGGAACATGTCGGTCAGCCGGGCCAGCAGGCCCTTGCTCCCGTACACGCTCTGCCGGGTCCCCACGCCGCCGATGCGCGGGTCGGCGAAGGGCTTGCACACCTCGGCGGCCACGTCCGGCGCCCAGATGGTGTCGGAGTCGACCAGCGCGACCAGATCGGTCGACGCCGCGTTCCACCCCTTGATGAGGGCGTCCCGCTTGCCCGGGACGTCCGTGATCACCACGGTCACCGGGTACCGCGACGCGATCTCCTGGCAGACCTTGTCCGAGGAGTCGATCACGAGGATGACCTCCTCGACCCCGTTGGCCAGCCAGGACCGGATCGCGGTCTCGAAGATGACCGGGTCCTCCTGGTAGACGGGGACCGCGATGCTCATCGTCGTGCGGTAGCTGTTGACGATGGGCTTGTAGAGCACCGCCGGGATGCGCTTGATCAGCCACATCGACCAGCGAAACAGGCCGAGCACGCCCAAGGGCGTGCCCAGCACGTAGTAGTAGACCGGTAACGTCATGCCCGGTCGGCGTCCGGGATCCGCTCGGTGACGGTCGTCTCGACGTCGCTGACCTCGCTGCTGACGACCTTCTCGAGGTGCTCGTTCACGGACACGACGGCGCGCAGCAGCGGCATGTCGACGCCGACGGTGTCGGCGTAGCCGAGGAAGCCGCACGTGTCCTTGGGCAGGCACACGCCGCCGTAGGGGGCGCCACCGCGGATGCCGTACTGCGGGTTGATGGAGCCCTCGGCCGACTTGGCGACGGTGGCCGCGATCGGGTCGAGGTCCAGGCCGACCTGGCGGGCGACCAGCCACATCTCGTTCCAGAAGCTGATCTTGGTGGCGTTGAAGATGTTGTGCGCGCACTTGACGAACTCGGCCTCGGCCGGGTTGGTGAAGGTGCGCATGTCGCCGCCGAACGGCGACAGCAGCGCGCGCAGGCGCTCGACGGTCTGCGGGTCACGGCTCGCGATCACGGTCATCCAAGGGTTGCGGAAGTCCTCCGCAGCGGACACGGCCCGCAGGAACTCCGGGTTCGACGCCAGGCCGAACCCCTCGTTGGCGACCATGCCGGAGTTCTCCTCCAGGACGGTCTTCACGAGGCCCTCGGTGGTGCCGGGGGGAACCGTGGAGCGCACGACGACGGTGTGCCGCGCGGGCGAGGCCTTCAGCGCCCGGCCGACCGAGGTGCTGCCGGCGGTGAACGCCCGCAGGTCGTACTCGTAGCCGGCGTGCGGCGTCGGCAGCGTGAGGAAGATGAACGAGTCGGGCTCCTCGCTCAGGTCGAGCTCGGTGCGCACGTCGTAGCCGCGGCTGGTGAGCTCGCGGACGCGGGCGGGCGCCACGTCGATGAAGGTGACCTCGTGGCCGGCCGCGAGGAAGCCCTCGCCGGTGGCCGTACCGACCACGCCCGAACCCACGATGAAGATCCTCGACGACTGCATGGGTGGTATGTCCCTTCCCCTTACGAAAAGTCCGGGTGAGCCCGGTGAGGTCCTTCGTCAGCTTTTCGGAGTCGTCCGGGGGCCCGTTACGCAGGGGGTCGGTGACGTTGTGTGATCAATCAGTCCGGCTGCGTGCACACCCGATATGAAGATCCGCAGGTCAGCGCCACGAGCGCGGACGAAGCCCCCGGCGTTCGTCCACTCACCGCAACGAGTCCTTCAACGCTCAGTTACGCCGTGCGTGGCGCAGATCACAGTTTGCGTCCGTGGTATTTCGGCGCCGGACTATTCCTCCGTGCGCGGGATCGGTGCCGTATTTCGTGCGGGAACGGCCGCTCGTCGCCATGCGCGATCCGGTGGGCGCACACCGTGTCCCGGCGAGGCAACTTCCGCCGGACTCGTCGCGGGGCCGCCGAACGTTACGTCGATGGGTCCGGGCGGGGTGTCGAACCGGATCTGCGCAGCCGGGACCGCCCGTTCCCGCGGCCCGATCATGCCGGGGGCGCGGTGGTGCCGGAGCCCGGCGGGCGTCGATCGTGATGGCACCGTCATCGGTGCGAAACCTCGTGCCCCCCGCGTCCTCCCCGCGCGGGCGCGTCCACGGCTCGGTGATCTTGACGTGGTACGTTCGCCGCGGTTGCAGTCGTGTCTTCCTCGTCGCCCCGCGCGACCGAGCCCGAAACGATGGACTCAGGCGGCGGGGCGAGGCTCCCCGGCCGTCGGTGTCCGCGCAGCCGCCGACCGGCGCGGTGCCGGTCGGGCACGCACCAGGCTGGTGGGAGAAACAGGTATGCCGCAGGGCACCGTCAAGTGGTTCAACGCCGAGAAGGGCTTCGGCTTCATCGCGACCGACGACAACGGTCCGGACGTGTTCGTCCACTACTCGGCGATCCAGTCCGAGGGGTTCCGCACGCTCGAGGAGAACCAGCGCGTCTCCTTCGAGGCGAGCCAGGGCGCGAAGGGCCCGCAGGCCGACTCGGTCCGCCCGCTGTAGGACTCGTCCGACGCCCTCCGGGGCGGCCCGGGCCGTGACTGCACGGCCCGCCCGCCGATCCCGGTCGGCCGTCGTCGACCGAGCTTCCGGTGCCGGCACCCCTCAGGGGTGCCGGCACCGTCGCGTTCCGGGGGCGTGTCGGTGCTCGTGCCCCCGGGGCCGGCGTCCGCCCACGGCGCGGCGGGAGGGGGAACAGGGCCTGCGGCGCGACCGCCGGTCGCAACCCGGGACGGGGACGCCGCCCGGTCGCGCTCGTCGTGCCGCCCGCCCGCCGGCCCGCGGAGGCGGACCGGTGGCCCCGCCGTTCACCGGCGCCGCCGCCCGCCACGTGACGCAGGACACCCGCTCGTCTCGGCCTCGCGCGCGGTCGCCGCTGCACCCCGCTGCAACGGGCTCCGCACCGTTGCGCACGGGGCATGCTCGGCGTTGCACGGCACTGACGCCCTCTCGTCGGGGAGCGCGGGTAAGGAGTTCTGAGATGTTGCGGTGGGAGAGCTACCGGGCCGTCTACGGTGCGGAGCTGCGCGCGGCCGCGCGGGAGTACTCCGACCACGGCTGGCCGGTCGTCGGCGGGTCGTCGGCCGGGCTGCTGCTGGCCACGGGCGGCGCGCTCGACGTCGTCGAGGTGTCCGCCGCGGTGGGCCGCCAGGTGTGCGCGCAGCTGCGCGCCGCCGGGCTCGTCGTACCGGTGGCGGCGACGCCGACGGGGCGCTGGTGGTTCCCCGTGACGTCCGGCCCCGCGCTCCCGGCGGCGCTGCGCGACCGCGGCGTCCTGCTGCACACCGACGGCGCCGCCGTCCTCGCCCCGCCCTCGGAGACCCCGGACGGCTGGGTGCACTGGCGGGTCAACCCCGCCCTGTCCGGCTACCGCCCCTCGCCGGCGGAGAAGATCCTCGCGGCGGTGGCCGCGGTCGTGAGCGGCCGACTCCCCGCGGTCGCCGGGCGGCGCTAGCGCCGTTGCGCCGCAGCCGTCGGGCTCGCCCGGTCCCGCCGTCGACCACCGGTCGCGCGGGAGGGCCCCACCCCACGGCCGCGGTCGGTGCGGCGCCCGGGACCTCCCCTCCCGCTGCGCAGCCGCACCCCCCGTCTCGGCCGGGGCCGGTGTCGTAGGACCCGGTCCCGGCCAGAGCCCACCGGGCTCCGCCGCGACCCGTCCCCGGACGGCGTCGACCCGAGGGCCTGCCCCGGCGGGCACTATGGAGTCGTGCAGACCTCTCCGGCCTCCGCCCCGCCGTCGGGGCCCCGGACGCCCCGCCGCGTCTCCGTCGAGGCCGGGCTCGGCGTCGGCGCGCTCGGCGGCACCCTCAACGCGGAGGCCAAGGCGCGCGACCTGCGCCGGATGAAGGCCCTGGCCACCGGGCTCCTCCTGGCCGCCACCGTGATCTTCCTGCTCGCCCGCTGGGGGGAGGCCGCCGGCGCGCCCGCGTGGGTCGGGTTCGTCCGCGCCACGGCCGAGGCCGCGATGGTCGGGGCGCTGGCCGACTGGTTCGCCGTCACCGCGCTCTTCCGGCGGCCGATGGGCCTGCCCATCCCGCACACCGCGATCATCCCGCGCAAGAAGGACCAGCTCGGGGACAGCCTCGGGGACTTCGTCGGCGAGAACTTCCTCGCCGAGGACGTCGTGGCCGACAAGCTGGGTCGCATCGAGGTCGCGCGCCGCGTGGGCGAGTGGGTCGGCCAGGTTCCCAACGCGGATCGGCTGACGGCCGAGCTCGCCACCGCGGCGCGGGGCGTCGTGACGGTGCTGCGCGACGAGGACGTCCAGGAGGTCATCGACCAGGTCCTCGTGCGCAAGCTGCTCGAGCGCCCGCTCGGGCCGCCGCTCGGGACGGTGCTGGAGGGCGTGCTCGCCGACGGCAGCCACCACCGCCTCGTCGACCTGGTCTGCGACCGCGCCTACGACTGGGTGGCGGGCAACCACGACATGGTCATGCGGATCGTGTCCCAGCGCGCGCCGTCGTGGTCGCCCCGCTTCGTCGACGACCTCATCGCCGACCGCGTGTACCTGGAGGTCCAGAACTTCGCCTGGGCGGTGAAGACCGACCCGGAGCACCCGCTCCGCAAGGCCGTCGACACCTTCCTCGCCGACTTCGCCGGCGACCTGCAGCGCGACCCGGAGACGATCGAGCGGGTGGAGCGCATCAAGAACCAGGTCGTCGAGCACCCGGACGTCCAGCGGTTCATCGGCCAGGCGTGGAGTGTGGTCAAGCGGCTGGTGCTCGACGCCGCCGAGGACCCGTCGAGCGCGCTGCGCACCCGGGTGCGCGACGGGCTGCTCGCGCTGGGCGCCCGGCTCACCGCCGACGCCGAGCTGCGCGGCAAGATCGACGGCTGGCTGCTCTCGGCGGCCGGGTACGTCGTGCGGCACTACCGGCGCGAGATCCTGACGCTGATCACGGACACCGTGTCCCGCTGGGACGCCGACGAGACCTCCCGCAAGGTCGAGCTCCAGGTGGGCCGCGACCTGCAGTTCATCCGCATCAACGGCACGGTCGTGGGCGCGCTGGCCGGGCTGGTGATCTACACGGTCTCGCAGCTGTTCTTCGCTGCGTAGGTCTGCTCGGTCGACCCGATCCGGCCGCGTCGGGGAAGAATGCGTCGTGCACGACGCGGGGGGCGCTGAGCGCGGCGACGGCGTCGGTGACCTTGCCGCGGTCCAGCGTCCGGGCGCTGCGCAGGGCGTCGGCGAGCTCTGCGGGGTTGCGCCCGCACACGTAGCC
>DASVUG010000262.1:0-1866 GCA_036387155.1 Pseudonocardia sp.
AGCTGCTCGTCGGACAGGTCGAAGTCGACCGACGAGTACTCGCGCAGCTTGGTGAGCCGGTGGTAGCCGTCGATCATCCGCACCGTGCCGGACTTGGAGCGCATGACGATCGACTGCGTCGTGCACCCGCCCGCCTGGTAGTGCACCCCGCGCAGCAGGTCGCCGTCGGTCACCCCGGTGGCGCAGAAGAAGACGTTGTTGCCGCGCACCAGGTCGTCCGTCGTCAGGACCTGCGTGAGGTCGAGCCCGGCGTCGAGGGCCTTGCGGCGCTCGTCGTCGGTCTGCGGCCAGAGCCGGCCCTGGATCGACCCGCCCATGCACTTCAGCGCGGCCGCCGCGATCACGCCCTCGGGCGTGCCGCCGATGCCGACCAGCAGGTCGACGCCGGTGTTCGGCCGGGCGGCGGAGATCGCGCCCGCGACGTCGCCGTCGGAGATGAACCGCACGCGGGCGCCGGTGCGGCGGATGTCGCGGATCAGGTCGACGTGCCGGGGCCGGTCCAGCACGCAGACGGTCACGTCGGCGACCCCCACCCCCTTGCACTCCGCGACCCGCCGCACGTTCTCCGCGACGGGCGCGGTGATGTCGACGACGTCCGCCGCCTCGGGCCCGACGGCCAGCTTCTCCATGTAGAACACCGCCGACGGGTCGTACATCGCCCCGCGCTCGGCGACGGCCAGCACCGCCAGCGCGTTCGGCATGCCCTTGCTCATCAGCGTGGTGCCGTCGATCGGGTCGACCGCGACGTCGCAGTCGGGGCCCTCGCCGTTGCCGACGCGCTCGCCGTTGAACAGCATCGGCGCCTCGTCCTTCTCGCCCTCGCCGATCACCACGACCCCGCGCATCGAGACGGTGCCGATGAGCTGGCGCATCGCGTCGACGGCCGCGCCGTCGCCGCCGTTCTTGTCCCCGCGCCCGACCCAGCGCCCCGCCGCCATCGCCGCCGCCTCGGTGACGCGGACCAGCTCCATGGCCAGGTTGCGGTCCGGGGCCTCCCGGCGGCGGGCCGACCGCTCCTCCGCCGCGTCCCGCTCCACGCTGTCGGTCATGGCGCCCCCTCGTCGTCCGCCGCGTGAGATCCCGCGCTGCGCCCGGCGCCCGCCGGGGCCCGATCCTCCCACGCTGCGGCGGGGTCGCGGCCGTGTCGAGGGCCGCAGCCCCGCCCTGCCGATGGCCGCGGCTCCGCCGCGCTGGGACGATGGCGGGGTGAGCACCGCCTCCGGACCCGGGCCCGAGGGCACCCGCCCGGCGACACCACGCCCGGAGCTGGCCGGCACCGTGCCGGGGCCGCCCGCGAAGCCGCCGCGCTCGGCGCTGACCGTGCGCGACCTGCTGGGGGCCGTCGTGATGCTGGCGGCGGTGGTGCTCGTGATCGGCGGGCTGACCCGGGGGTGCGCCTTCGCGCCGACCGGCCCGGCGGTCGACCCGGCGGCCGGCCCGACGGTGGACGCCCCCGCGCAGCTGCGCGCGCTGGCCCCGGGCACCGCGTTCCCGCTGCGGGTCCCGGCGGTGCCGCCGGGCTGGCGGGCGAACTCGGTCAGCGCCGCACCGGTCGGGTCCGCGGGGAACCGGGCCGTCACCACCGGGTACGTCACGCCCGACGGCCGGTTCCTGCGGTTGGTGCAGTCCGACGCGGACGAGCCGACGCTCCTGGCGACGGAGGCGCAGGGCCAGGCGGTGGCGTCGGGACCCCGCGAGGTGGCCGGGACGACGTGGGTGACCTACACCGACGACACCCGCGAGCCCATCCGCGTCGCGGAGCGGGACGGCGTGCGGCTGCTGATCACCGGCAGCGGGAGCGTGCCGGAGTTCACGGCGCTGGCGACGGCCGTCGCGGCCGGCGAGGTCCTGCCCCGCTGATCGCGC
>DASVUG010000263.1:0-8303 GCA_036387155.1 Pseudonocardia sp.
GTCGCGTTCGCCGCGCCCTGCCAGCGGGCGGCGCCGCCGCCGACGGTGATCGGCGCGACCAGGTCGATCGGGAAGGCCGCGCCGAGCTTGCGCACGGCCGTCAGGTGGAAGGTGCCGGTGGCGAGCATCGCCGCGCCGCCGGTGGCGAACAGCTGCTGGCACGGCTCCGACGCCGCCCCGACCGCGCCGGGCTGGAAGTAGGGCACGAGCTGGGCGTACTGGCGCAGGGTGGTGACGAACCAGTCGTCGGTCGCCTTCGCCGTGCCCTTCTCCATCCGCGTGAACATGTCGTCGAACGGGGCGTTGTTCATCACCATCGTGTTGAGCAGCTGCCCCGCGTTGCCCGGGTCGCCCCCCGGCCACGCGATCGGGACGACGCCGGCACCCTTGAGCTCCTCGCACAGCGCGAGGAACCCGTCCCAGTCGCCCGGCGGCCCCGACGCGCCCGTGCGGGCCAGCAGGTCGCCGTTCACCAGCGGCATGTTGAACACGTACTGGTAGGGCAGGCCCAGCTGGTTGCCCGCCGCGTCGCGGCCCGAGCGCACGAGCTTGGGCAGGTAATTGTCGGTGAAGGCCTGCGCGGACAGGTCCGCGTAGAGCCCCGCCGCCACCATGTCGACGAACTGCGCCCCGCGGAACGCGGTGAACACGTCGCCCACGCCGCCGCGGCGGATCTTCAGCAGGGCCGTGGACTGGTAGTCGTTCGACGGGCTGATGTCCTGGCGGACGGTCGCGTCCGGGTTCTCCCCGACGAAGCCGGAGGTGATCTCGTCGAGCACCGCCCGGTCCTCGCCGCGCCAGTGCGCGAACGACAGCGTCCCCGTGGCCTTCCCCGGCCCGAGCGCCGGGACCAACGCGGGCCCGGCGGCGGCCCGCGCCGGCCCGGTGCTGCCCTCGCGCGTGGTGCCGGGCAGCGCGCACCCGGCCAGCCCGGCGGCCAGACCGGCGGTGGTGGCGGTGAGCAGCGAACGGCGGGACAGCGGCGGCACGGGCACCTCGCGGGGCTGGGGGGCGGCGGGCGGGCGGGCCGGTCAGCCCGCGCGGTGCGCGACGAGACAGTGCTCGTCGAAGCACGCGCCGCGCCGCGTCGGCCAGAACAGCTCGTCGACCCGCGGCAGCACCCGGCCATTCGACCAGAGGGGGAGGGGCGGAGCAAGGCATCGCGCGGAGCTCAGGGGAGGAGCTCGAAGACGTCCGTGTGTCGGGGCCGGACGACGGAGAAGTGGGCTCGGTCGAGGGTCAGGATCCGGCGGACGCCGAGGCGCTCGGCGACAGCGATCACGCTGGGGTCAGCGGCGCCGAGCGGCAGGTCCCCGTACCCTCCATGACGACGAGTGGTGTGATCAGCGGTGGTTCGCGCATCGGCCTCGCCGAGCTGGTCCAGCCCGGCGGCGAGGCCTCGGGCCTGCTCCGCCAGGCCGACCGGGCCCTCTACACGGCGAAGGACCGGGGTCGCAACCGCGTCGTCGTCGCGACCGCCGACGGCGTCACCGACGACCCGGGCGGTCCGGGCGGCTCCGGGGCGTCCGGCTCCGACGACGGCGCCCCGCTCGCCGCGGTGCCCGACCGCCGGGCCCGCAACGGCAGCCACGCCGCGGTCGTCGGGTCCTGACCGCCGGCCGCGCGCAGGGGGCGGCAGGTGCGCCACGACGCTGCGGCGCCGCGCGCGAAGCCGGGCCGCCGCGCGCGTCGCGGTGCGCGCTGCGGCGCCATCTCGCGCGCGGCAGCGTGTGTCACGCGCGGGCAGCACCGGAGTGCCACAGGTCCTCGTCCCCAGACCCGCCCGGCTCCCGTACGGGCTCAGTCGTCCGCCAGCACCGCGTCCGCGACGTCCGTGCGCAGGGCCGCGGTCAGGCGGTGCACGGGCTCCCGGGTCGGGTCCCAGCGCAGCAGGGCCCGGGCCCAGCCGTCGAGCGCGGACGACGCGAGCGCCGCCAGCTCCGTCAGCGCCTGCTGGTCGTCGGCGGTGAAGTCGCTGCCGTCGACCTTGTCCGACAGCTGCAGGAGCCCGTAGGTGCGGCCGTCCTCGCCGAGCAGCGGCACGGCCAGCCAGCCGCGCATCGGCGGGTGGGGCAGCTCGCTGAAGTTGCGCCACCGCGGGTCGCGCTCGAGCTCGTCCTGGGTCATCCGCACGGCGACGCCCTCGGCGAGCACCACGGCGTGCGTCCCGACCCCGGCCGCCGGCGCGGTGAAGCCGCGCCACCGCTCGTACTTCGACGAGAGCGAGAAGTACTTGCGCGCCTTGCCCCAGTCCTGCCCGATGGTGAGCATGACCGCGCCCTGGTGGGTGCCGACGACGGCGCGGGCGAGGCGGGTCACCCGCCGCAGCAGCTCGTCGACCTTGCGCTCGAAGCCGGCCAGGTCCCCCTCGTCCACCGGCTCATCCTGGCAGGGGGGCCCGGAACGCCGGAACCCGGCGGACGATCGTCCGCCGGGTCCCCGGTGTGCGTGTGCGGTCAGCCGGTGAACTGGCGCAGGACGCCCTTGGGCACGGCGACGTGCGCGGCCTGCGTCGCGAGCTGGTCCGCGCCCTCGGCCGGGTCCACGCCGACGCCGGGGGCGAAGCCGGCGTCGTGGGCCTTGACGGTGCCGGTGAAGGACACCTTGTCGCCGGGCTTCACGACGTAGCCGGACTCGTCCTTGCCGTCCAGCTGGACCCACATGCGGTCGGCGTCGCTGCTGCCGACCCAGAAGCCCTCGTCGGCGGGGACCGACTGGACGGTCACACCCTCGCCGTTGACGGCCTTGCCGACCTGGCCGGCCAGCGAGCCGGCGCCGTCGGCGGCCTGCGCGACCGGCAGCAGGGAGGCCCCGTCGGCGGTCAGGGCGCCGACGCCCGCGGCGGCACCTGCGGCCGCACCGGCGGCGGCGCCCGCCGCCTGACCCGCACCGTCGACGGCGCTCGCGGGGTTGGCGACCGACGGCGCGGCAGCGGCCGACGGCGTCGCCGGCGCGGCGGCCCGGGGGTCGGGTCCGCCGCCGCACTGGCTGAGGCCGAGCAGGAGCAGCAGGAGGGCGACGAGGGCGAGGGCCGCCCAGATCCACCACGGCCGCTTCTTGTTGTCGCGCGCGACGACCGTGGAGGACGTCGCCGCCGCGGGGGCCGCGGTGGCCGGGGCGGAAGAGGAAGCCGGGGTGGCCGGGGTGGACGAGGAGGAGGACGAGGTCGGCCCCGTGCCGCTGCTCATCGGGCACCGCCGTCCGTCGTCGCGGGCATCGGTGTCACGACCTCCGCGCCGAACGGCGCAGAGGGGTTCCTTACGGTCACTTCGGATCTCCTGGATTGCAGCGCGTGCGCGACCGGGTGATCGCGCACGAGCCGCGGATACCCGGTCGGGGCGGGCGATCACGGACGGTCATCAATCGTGATGATCTCGTGGCCGCCGGCCCGGGGTCCTACGCCCGCGACGCGCCGCCCGGTCCGGTCGGGCGGACCGCCGTTCCGGCGCCGTCCCGCGGGTCGACGCCGTTCGCCCCGGCGTCCCGAGGGCGCCCCGTGGCCTCGTCGTCCCGGTCCGGCGCCGTGGCCCGGGCCTCGTCGTCCGGGTCGGGCGAGTCGTCGACGGGGGTCCGCTCCTCGCCGACGGTGGGCTCGGCCTTGGGCGCGCCGCGGCGGTGGTCCCACACGTCGCGCAGGACGACCTGGATGATCCCGGCGACGGGGATCGCCAGCAGGGCGCCGAGGATGCCGGCGAGCTCGGTGGCCAGCAGGATCGCGATCAGCACCGCCAGCGGGTTCAGCTTGACGGTGCGGGCGAAGATCAGCGGCTGCAGCAGGTGGTTCTCCAGCTGCTGGTAGATCACGAAGAAGACGACCACGACGATGCCCGCCGTCGTCGAGTGCAGGAACGCCGCGACGGAGGCGACCACCGCGCCGAGGGTGGCGCCGACGAGCGGGATCAGGTCGGCCAGGGCCACGAACAGGGCGATCAGGGCGGCGAAGCCGACGCCGGTGAACTTGAGGACGGCGTAGGTCAGGATGCCGCAGATGGCGCTGATGAGCAGGTTGCCGGAGATGTAGCCGGTGACGGTCTTGGCGCAGTCGCGGGTGACGCGGCGGATGCGCTCGGCGCGGTCGGACGGGAACAGGGCCAGCGTCCCCTCGACGACCTTCGGTCCCTCCAGCACCGCGAGGTACGCCAGGACGAAGATCGTGACGGCGCCGACGATCCCGGTGCCGAGGCTGCGCACGAAGTTCAGCGCCGGGGTGCCGAGGCCGGTCGCGAACTCCCGGATGCGCGGCTCGTTGTCCTGCACGAACTGCAGCGCGTTCGTGCGCTCCAGCAGGTCCCCGACCGGGCCCCGGCCGGTGCGGGCGTCCTCGACGATGCGGGGCAGCTGCGTCGCCAGCTCGGTGCCCTGCGTGGCCAGCGGCACGGCGAAGGCGGCCAGCAGGCCGCCGAGCACCAGGACGACGGCGAGGAACACCACCAGCGTCGCCAGCGACCGCCGGCACCAGGTCATGCGGCGCTGCACGAGGCTCACCAGCGGGTAGAGCGCCACGGTGAAGAACAGCGCGATGAGCATCCAGGTCAGGACCTGTTCGACGCGCAGCACGAACTGGACGGCGACCACCGTCGCCAGGATCAGGCCGATCGTGGCCAGGATGGTCCGCACCGGGACCGAGGCCCGTACCGGGACCTCGCGGGTCGCATCCGTCACCGGCGGGTGATAGCCCTCCGCCGACCCGGGAAACCCCGGGCGACGCAGGCCACACGGCCCGTCCGTCCGTCGCGGTGGACCGGCCGCCCCGTCGACCGGCGCGTCCTGCCGACACCACCGCCCGCGCGGGAGGCGGTGTCGCCCGGCGGTGGTCCCAGTGGTGGTTGTCCGGCGGGGGTACGGGGCGGTGGTGTTCGATGTGTCGGTGAGCGGTGCGGGGACGGGTACGCAGCCCGGTCCGGCCGACGCCGCGCGCCGGGTCGCGGCGCTGGCCGGGATCGCGGTCGAGGTCGTCGAGGCCCAGTCCGTGGAGGACCTCACCCGGCTGGTGACCGAACGCGGGCTGGCGGCGCTGGGCGCCTACGGGGGCTCCGTCGCCGTCCGCGGCGCCGGCGACGTGCTGCACCTGACGATCACGGACTCCCTCGGCGAGCGCGTCCTGGCCGACTACACCCGGATGCCGCTGCACGGTCCGCTCCCGACGTCCGTGGCCGCCGCGACGGGCATGCCGGTCCTGCTGCCCGACCGGGCCGCGTCGCTCGCCTTCGCCCCCGGGATGGACGCCGTGGTGGCCGAGACCGGGTGCGAGGCGTGGGCGGCGCTGCCGCTGCGGGGCGCCGACGGGCGCATCCTGGGCTCGCTGACGGCCGGCTGGACGTCGCCGCACGCCTTCCCGCCGGACGAGGTGGGGGTGCTCGAGGCGTTCGCCGCGCACTGCGCCCACGGGATCGAGCGCATCACCGCGCGTCGGGCCGAGCGGGCCACGGCCGCGGCCACCCACCGGATGGCCGAGGTGCTGCAGCTCAGCCTGCTGACCGACCCGGTGCAACCGGGGCACCTGCAGGTCGCGGTGCGCTACCTGCCCGCCGCGCACGACGCCCGCATCGGCGGCGACTGGTACGACGCGTTCATGAGCGCCGGCGGCGACCTCAGCCTCGTGATCGGCGACGCCACCGGGCACGACCGCGACGCGGCGGCGGTGATGGGGCAGCTCCGCAACCTGCTCCGCGGCCTGGCCTACGCCCTGAAGAAGCCACCCGCGCCGATCCTGACGGCGCTCGACGAGGCCATGGAGCACTTCGCCGTCGGCTCGCTGGCGACCGCGATCCTCGCCCAGGTCGAGCAGAACCCCCTCGACAAGCTCCGGGGGGTGCGCCGGCTGCGCTGGTCGAACGCCGGTCACCCCCCGCCGCTCCTGCTGCACGTCGACGGCGTCGCCGAGCTCCTGGAGACCGAGCCGGAGCTGCTGCTGGGCGTCGGCGGCGGCCGCGCCCAGCGCCACGACCACATGGTCCCGCTCCCGGTCGGTTCGACCCTGCTGCTGTACACCGACGGGCTCGTCGAGCGCCGCGGCAGCGACCTCGACCTCGATCTGGAACGGCTGCGCCGCACCGTGCAGGACCTCGCCGGGAACGACCTCGAGTCGTTCTGCGACGCCCTGATCGACCGCATGCGCTCCGGCGTCGACGACGACATCGCCCTGCTCGCCGTGCGCGCGCACGACCCGTCGCGCCCCCGCCCGCCCGAGGCCGGTCCGGAACGGCTCCGCTGACCCGGTGGCGGACCCGGGGTGCCCCCGCACGAGGGGCACCCCGGGCCCGGGCCGTCAGGAGACGCGCTCGACCACCGCGGCGATGCCCATGCCGCCGCCGATGCACAGCGTCACCAGGCCGTAGCGGGCCTCGCGGCGGGCGAGCTCGTGCAGGGTCTTGACCACGAGCACCGCGCCGGTGGCGCCGATCGGGTGGCCCAGCGCCACCGCGCCGCCGACCGGGTTCATCTTCTCGTCGGGCACCTTGAGCTCGCGCTGCACCGCCAGGGCCACCGACGCGAAGGCCTCGTTCGCCTCCACCACGTCGATGTCGTCGATCGTCAGCCCGGCCTTCGCGAGCACCTTCTGCGAGGCGGGGACCATGCCGATCCCCATGTAGGCCGGGTCGACGCCGCTGACGCCGGCGGCGACCAGGCGCCCCTGCACCGGAAGCCCGAGCTCCTCGGCCTTCGCCGCGCTGCTGACCAGCATCAGCGCCGCGCCGTCGTTGACCCCGCTCGCGTTGCCCGCGGTGACGACCCCGCCGTCGGGCTTGAACACCGGCTTGAGCCGGCCCAGGCCCTCGGCGGTGGCGTCGGGGCGCACGTGCTCGTCGGTGGTGAACTCGACCGTCTGCTTCTTGGCCTTGATCTCGACCGGCACGATCTGGCCGGAGAAGACCTCCTCGCCGTGCGCCTTGGCCGCGAGCTGGTGGCTGCGCGCGGCGTAGGCGTCGCACTCCTCGCGGGTGATGCCGTAGCGCTCGGCGACGTTCTCCGCGGTCAGGCCCATGTGGTAGTTGTTGAAGATGTCCCACAGGCCGTCGTAGACCATGTGGTCGAGGATCTTGGCGTCGGGCATCCCCATCCGGTAGCCGTAGCGGCCCTTGGGCAGCAGGAACGGCGCCTGGTCCATGTTCTCGATGCCGCCGGCGAGCACCACGTCGGCGTCGCCCAGCGCGATCTCCTGCGCGGCGGAGATCAGGGCCTGCAGCCCCGACCCGCACATCCGGTTCAGGGTCAGCCCCGGGGCCTCGACGGGCACCCCGCTGCGGATCCCGACCTGTCGGCCCGGGTTCATGCCCTGCCCCGCCGAGAGGATGTTGCCGACGATGACCTGGTCGACGTGCTCGGCGCCGACCCCGGACCGTTCGATCACCGCCTTCGCCACCGTCGCCCCCAGCTCGGTGGCCGGTACATCCTTGAGCGCGCCGCCGAAGGTCCCGATGGCGGTGCGCAGGGGCGTCGAGATGACGATGTCCGCGTTGCTCTGACCGAAGCTCATGCTGGTTGCGTACCCCGTCGATCGCGTGAACACCACCCCTGGCCGCACCGAGGTGGCGGTCGGTGTCCCGGGTCGCCGCCGGCGAGGATCTTCCGGCCCGGTCACCCACCGGTGGAGCCGTCCTCCGATCGGTGGTAGCAAGTGTCACCCGGGCGGCCGACGCGCGGGTGGAGGGAGGCGTCGCGTGGCGCAGATGTGGCCCGGGTCCGCGTACCCGCTGGGCGCGTCGTTCGACGGCGGGGGCACCAACTTCGCGATCTTCTCGGAGGTCGCGGAGCGGATCGAGCTGTGCCTGTTCGACGACGACGGCAAGGAGACCCGCCTCGACCTCCCGGAGCGCAACGCGTTCGTCTGGCACGGCTACCTGCCGCGGGTCGGCCCCGGCCAGCGCTACGGCTACCGGGTGCACGGCCCCTACGAGCCCGCGGCCGGGCTGCGGTGCAACCCGGCGAAGCTGCTGCTCGACCCCTACGCCAAGGCGGTCGACGGCCGGATCGCGTGGGACGAGGCGCTGTTCTCCTACCGCTTCGGCGACCCGACCTCCCGCAACGACGACGACTCCGCGCCGTTCGCGCAGACGTCGGTGGTGGTCAACCCGTTCTTCGACTGGGGCGACGACCGCCTGCTCAAGATCCCGTACAACGAGACGGTCATCTACGAGGCGCACGTCAAGGGCATGACGATGCGCCACCCCGGGATCCCCGAGGACGTCCGGGGCAGCTACGCCGGTCTGGCGCACCCGACGATGATCAAGCACCTGAAGTCGCTCGGCGTCACCGCCGTCGAGCTGATGCCGGTGCACCAGTTCGTGCACGACTCGACGCTG
>DASVUG010000264.1:0-4650 GCA_036387155.1 Pseudonocardia sp.
TACTACCGCCTCGTCGACGACGACGCGCGGTACTACATGGACTACACCGGCACCGGCAACTCGCTGAACGTGCGCAACCCGCACACCCTGCAGCTGATCATGGACTCGCTGCGGTACTGGGTCACCGAGATGCACGTCGACGGCTTCCGCTTCGACCTCGCCTCGACGCTGGCCCGGGAGTTCTACGACGTGGACCGGCTGAGCGTCTTCTTCGACCTCGTCCAGCAGGACCCGGTGATCAGCCAGGCCAAGCTGATCGCCGAGCCGTGGGACGTCGGGCCGGGCGGCTACCAGGTGGGCAACTTCCCCCCGCTGTGGACGGAGTGGAACGGCAAGTACCGCGACACCGTCCGCGACTTCTGGCGCGGCGAGCCCGGCACGCTCGGCGAGTTCGCCTCGCGGCTCACCGGCAGCAGCGACCTCTACAAGGCCGACCTGCGCCGGCCGTACGCCTCGATCAACTTCGTCACCGCGCACGACGGGTTCACCCTGCGCGACCTCGTCTCCTACAACGAGAAGCACAACGAGGCGAACGGCGAGGGCAACAACGACGGCGAGAGCCACAACCGCTCGTGGAACTGCGGCGTCGAGGGCCCCACCGACGACGAGAGCGTGCTCGAGCTGCGCGCGCGCCAGCAGCGCAACTTCATCACCACGCTCATGCTCAGCCAGGGCGTGCCGATGCTGCTGCACGGCGACGAGATGGGCCGCACGCAGAGCGGCAACAACAACGTCTACGCCCAGGACAGCGCCATCGCCTGGATGGACTGGTCGCTGGCGGGCAAGAACGCCGCCCTGCTCGGGTTCACGGCCGGGGTCGTGGCGCTGCGGGCCGGCCACCCGGTGTTCCGCCGCCGCCGGTTCTTCGACGGCCGGCCGATCAACCGGGCCCGCGGCACGGACGGCCGCACCGCCCTGCCCGACATCGCCTGGTTCACCCCGTCGGGCGAGGAGATGACCGAGCAGGACTGGGACTCCGGCTTCGGCAAGTGCGTCACGGTGTTCCTCAACGGCCAGGGCATCACCGAGGTCGACAGCCGCGGCGAGGCCATGCAGGACGACTCGTTCCTGCTCTGCCTCAACGCGCACTTCGAGGACATCGAGGTCACCCTCCCGCCCGCCGCCTACGGCACCGAGTGGGCGGTCGTCGTGGACACCGCGGAGGGCGAGGTGCGCACGCTCGCCACCGTCCCGGGCGTCGTGGCGGCGAGCCCGCCCACCGTCGGCGGCGGCGCGGAGCGCACCGTCCCGGCCCGCTCGGTGCTCGTCCTGCAGCGGACGGAGTCGGCGGCCCCGTGAGGAACATCCCCTCCTCGACCTACCGGATCCAGTTCTCCGCCGAGACCACGCTGCAGCGGGGCGCCGAGCTGGTGCCCTACCTGGACGCCCTCGGCGTCGGGGCGGTGTACGCCTCGCCGCTGCTGGCGTCCGGGCGGGGCAGCAACCACGGCTACGACGTCGTCGACCCCACCCGCATCTCCGACGAGCGGGGCGGCGAGCAGGGCCGGCGCGCGCTGGTGGCGGCCGCGCGCGAGCGCGGCCTGGGCTTCCTGCTCGACATCGTCCCGAACCACGTCGGCGTCGACGTGCCGCAGGACAACCCGTGGTGGTGGGACGTGCTGGCGCACGGCCGCGACTCCCGGTACGCGCGGTACTTCGACGTCGACTGGGACGGCGACCTCTCCGCGGGCGGGCCCGTCCTGCTGCCGGTGCTGGGCGCCGAGCCGGACCCGGCCGACGAGGAGCGGGTCGTCGCGGCGGAGGTCACGCTCTCCGACGACCGGACGCGGCTGCGCTACTACGAGCGCGAGTTCCCGGTCGCCCCCGGCACCGGCGAGGGCTCCGTCACCGACGTGCACGCCCGCCAGCACTACCGGCTCGCGTCCTGGAAGCGCGGGGCGGCGGAGCTGACCTACCGGCGGTTCTTCGACGTCTCGACGCTCGCCGCCGTCCGGGTGGAGGACCCGGAGGTGTTCGCGGCCGCGCACGGCGAGGTGCTGCGGTGGGTCGAGGCCGGCGACGTGGACGGGCTGCGGGTGGACCACCCGGACGGCCTGTCCGACCCGGGCGCGTACGCGCGGCGGCTGCGCGCGGCCCTCGGGCCGGACCGCTGGCTGCTGGTCGAGAAGATCCTCGGCGTCGGCGAGGAGCTGCCGCCGTCGTGGCCGGTGGACGGCACGTCGGGCTACGAGGCGCTGCGCGAGCTGTGCGGGGTGTTCGTCGACCCGGACGGCGCGGGCCTGCTCACCCAGCTCGCCGCCGAGCACACCGGCCGCAAGGAGAACGCGCACGCCGTGGAGCACGCCGCGCGCCGCGAGGTGGCCGACACGATCCTCGCCGCCGAGGTGCGGCGGATCGCCGCGCTCGGGCCGGACGCCGCGCCGGCCGACGCCGAGCGGGTGCGGGAGGCCGTCGCGGAGCTGCTGTGCGGGTTCCCCGTGTACCGCAGCTACCTGCCCGAGGGGCGGTCGGCGCTCGACACCGCGGTGTCGGTGGCGATCGCGCACCGGCCGGACCTGGCCGAGCTCGTCGGCGTGATCGCCGGGACGATGCTGGGCGACCCGCAGGGCGCGCTGGCCACCCGGGTGCAGCAGACGTCGGGGATGGTGACGGCCAAGGGCGTCGAGGACACCGCGTTCTACCGCTACAACCGCTTCGTCGCGCTGAACGAGGTCGGCGGCGACCCGGACCGCTTCGGGGTGACCCCCGCGGAGTTCCACGTCCGCTGCGCCGGGCGCGTCGCGAGCTGGCCGCACACCATGACCACGCTGTCGACGCACGACACCAAGCGCTCCGAGGACGTCCGGGCCCGCCTGGCCGTGCTCGCCGAGATCCCGGACGAGTGGGCGCCGCGGCTGCGGGCGTGGGCGGCGGCGCACCCGCTGCCGGACCGCTCGCTGGAGCTCCTGGCCTGGCAGAGCCTCGTCGGTGCCTGGCCGATCAGCGCCGAGCGGCTCGCCGGCTACCTGGGCAAGGCCGCCAAGGAGGCCAAGCTCGTCACCAGCCACGTCGACGCGAACGCCGAGGTGGACGCGGCGATCGCCGCGTGGCCCGCGCAGGTGTACGCCGACGCCGCGGTCGTCGCCGAGGTCGAGGCGTTCGTGGCGCGGATCGACGCTGCGGGCCGGAGCAACTCGCTGGGCCAGAAGCTGCTGCAGATCGCCGGCCCCGGCGTCCCGGACGTCTACCAGGGGACCGAGCTCTACGAGTACTCGCTGGTGGACCCGGACAACCGCCGCCCCGTCGACTGGGACCTGCGCCGGGATCTGCTGCAGCGGATCGACGGCGGCTGGCTGCCGGAGTTCGGCGGCGCGGACGACGACCCGGACGGCGCGGCGAAGCTGCTGGTCACCGCGCGGGCCCTGCGGCTGCGGCGCGAGCGCCCGGAGCTGTTCGGCGGCTACCGGGCCGTCCCCGCCGAGGGCCCCGCCGCCGGGCACGCCGTGGCCTTCGCCCGCTCCCCGGGGCTGGTGGCGGTCGCGACCCGGCTGCCGGTGGGGCTGGCGGCGCGCGGCGGGTGGCGGGACACCGTGCTCCCGCTCCCGGACGCTGCGACCGACTGGACGGACGTCCTCACCGGCACCCCGGTCGACGGCAGCGCCCCGGGCCTGGAGCAGCTGCTCGCCCGCTACCCGGTGGCGCTGCTCGTGCGCCCGGTGTGAGGCCCCACTCCGCGTAGCCGGCGCCCCGTGTCCGGGGGGCCAGCAGTGTGACATCGCTGGCGTCCAGTGCCAGCAGTGCCACATTGCTGGCACCCCGGCACCGCCGGGGTGGTGGCGCTCAGTAGCCGTCGATGCGGTGGCCGTCGGACTTCTGCTCGTCGCCCACCCAGACGTGCACCTGCGGGACGTGCGGGCTCAGCACCGTCACCGTCAGCAGGTGGTCCCCCGCCCGCGCCGGGGTGAGGTCGCGGTCCCACGAGTCCCACACCCGGTGCGAGATCCCGCTGCTGGTGCTGTCGTCGCGGGTGTCGAGGCGCTGGCGCTCGTCGACCAGCACCGCCCCGGACGGGTCGGTGAGCCGCACCGCCACGTCGATCGGGTCGTCGACGCTCCCCCCGTCGTCGCGCGGGTTCACGTCGAACGAGTGCCGCGCGCCCGGGTGCTCGACCGGGACGGTGAAGGTCAGCACGGCCGGCGCCGCGTCGCCGGTGCCGTCGACCTGCGCCTCGAACAGGGTCTTCCCCGCGACCCCGGAGTCGAGCAGGAACGCGAGGCCGCCGAACCCGGTGCAGAGCACGAAGGCCCACACCGGCACCGTCCAGTACGACCGCGCGAACGGCTCCCCCTGCCGCAGCTGCCCGACGACGGCGCACCCGGCGAACAGCACGCCGCACAGCACGCCGGTGAGGAACAGGATCTGGCTGGTGGTCACGCGACGATCGTCGTCGGAGCGACCGGCGCGGTCAGGGGTGCCGGCCTGCCGGGCGGGGGGATGCCACCACCACCGCGGGGGCGGGGACGCGGCCGACCGCGGAGGGTGACCGTCGTCCTCGCCGGAAAACCCGCGGAGCCGACCCGGCGGTCCGGCGGAGGAACGGGCAGGATCTCCCCGTGGCTCCGTTCGCGGTGTGGGCACCGCTCAAGAAGAGGGTGCGCGTCCTCGTCGACAACCGGGCGCACGAGATGACGCTCGACCACGGCGGTTGGT
>DASVUG010000265.1:0-15022 GCA_036387155.1 Pseudonocardia sp.
GCGCTGATCACGGCAGCACGAGGCGTGTGGCTCGTGCGCAAGTGCCCCCTCGGACACGTAGGGGTTCAACTTCCCCGGGGCACGACGTCGTCTGTCCCACCCGCCAGCTGCCGCCCCGCCTCGGCGGTCGGGGTGGTCGCCCCGAACCGGGCACTCGCGTGCCACCGGTCAGACGGTGTCCTCCGTGCTGCACTTGTTGAGCCGCCGTCGCCTCCTCCTCGGCGTCGGCCGCGGAACCGTCGCCGTGGCGCTGCTCGGATCGGCCGCCCGCGGCGGCGATTCCGGGAACAGCGCGGCACAGGCGCGGCGTCCGCTCGACCGGCGCCAGGCTCAGCGGTGGTCATCCGACATGAGCACCGGCGTCGCGTTCCGCGGGTGCGTCGGCGGTCGGTCGGGACGGGCGGGCGCCCACGTCGCGCAGCACGGCCTGACGGTCGAGGTCGGTCCACAGCGGCTCCGTCGTCCGGGTGCTCCCCCTCGCACCCGCCTCGACCGCGCGGCGCGCCACCGTGGCGATGCCCGAGGGGTCGATGCCGTAGTAGCGGTAGAGGTGGGCCGGGGGGCCGATGAGGGAGAACTCGTCCTCGAGGCCGACCGAGTGCACCGGCGTCGCGACGCCGCGCCGGGCGAGCGCCTCGACGACGAGCGACCCGAGGCCGCCCTGCACGTTGTGCTCCTCGGCGGTGACGACGACGGGGTGGGCGGCGGCGACGTCGGCGACGGCGTCCCCGTCGAACGGCTTGAGCGTGTGGACGTCGACGACGGTGGCGGAGACGCCGTCCTCGGCGAGGGCCGCGGCGGCGCGCACCGCGAAGCCGACGGTCAGGCCGGTGGCCATGATCGCGACGTCCGTCCCGCGCCGCACCACGGTGGACGCGCCGGGGCCGTACCCGGCGGGGACCTCGTCGTAGACGTCCTCCTCGCGCCCGCGCCCGAGCCGGAAGTAGATCGGCCCGTCGAGGTCGACCGTCCCCCGCAGCAGGGCCTCCGTGGACGCCGCGTCGCACGGGGAGAGGACGGTCAGGCCGGCCACGGCGCGCAGGGCGGAGATGTCCTCCGTGGCGTGGTGGGACGTGCCGAAGTAGCCCATGGCGATGCCGGAGTGGGTGGCGAGCACGCGCACCTGGAGGTGCGGGTAGGCGAGGTCGGTGCGGATGTTCTCGTAGGCGAGGACGCCGGAGAAGCACGCGAAGGTGCTCACGTACGGCACGAGCCCCACCGTGGCGAGACCCGCCGCCGCCGTGATCATGTTGCGCTCGGCGATGCCGAACTGGAGGAAGCGGCCGGGGTGGCGCGCCTCGAACGTCGCCAGCTGGGTGACGTACTTGAGGTCGGTGCTCGCGGCGACGATGCGCTCGTCGTGGTCGGCCAGGTCGGCCAGCACCCGCCCGGAGACCAGGCCCTTGGCGCCGACGTCCCGCCCGACGTGGTCGAAGGAGCGCGGGTCGCGCAGGTCGGTGGTGTTGCGATGCGGTACGACGATCACGACGCCGCTCCTTCCGTCTCGTACATCGCGCGGATGCTGGCGCGGGCGCGCTCGGCGTCGACGCCCGCGAAGTAGCCGACGTGCCACTCGGCCATGCCCTCGATGAAGTCGACCCCGCGGCCGACGACCGTGTCGGCGAGGAGCACGGTGGGCGGCGCACCGGGGCGGGCCCGCCGCTCGTCGAAGCGCTCGTAGGCCGCGCACAGGGCCGCGAGGTCGTGGCCGTCGAGGCGCTCGACGTGCCAGCCGAACGCGTCCCAGCGATCCTGCAGGGGCTCGAGGTCCATGACCTCCTGGGTGACGCCGTCGACGCTCACCTTGTTGACGTCCACGATCGCCATCAGGCTGGACAGCTCGTGGTGCGCGCCGAACTGGACGGCCTCCCAGATCTGGCCCTCGTTGAGCTCGCCGTCGCCGAGCAGGACGACGACGCGACTGTCGTACCCCCGGATCCGGGCCCCGCTCGCCATGCCCGCGCCGATGCTCAGACCGTGGCCGAGCGAGCCGGAGGAGAAGTCGGCGCCGCGGACCTTCTTCATGTCCGGGTGGTCGCCGAGGGCCGAGCCGAGCTGGCAGAACGTGGCGAGCTGCTCGGCGTCGAAGTAGCCGAGGTCGGCGAGGATCGGGTAGAGCGCCGAGATGGCGTGGCCCTTTCCCATGACGAAGCGATCGCGCTCGAGCCACTGCGGGTCGTCGGGGCGTGTCCTCAGGTAGCCGTAGTACAGGGAGACGAGGATCTCCATGCAGGAGAAGGCGGGGCCGTAGTGGCCGCTGCCCGCCACCTCGACCTGGTCGAGCACCGCGAGCCGGTTCTCGACGGCCTTGCGGCGCAGCAGCTGCAGATCCCGCACCATGACGCTCCTTCCGATCGGCAGTCTGTCGGTGGACCGAGAACCAGCGGCGCTGTCGTCGCCGCCGGCCTCACGGGGCACTCCCCTGCGCCTCGCCGACGGGGGCACCGGTCCGGGCCGGCGGCCCGGCGTCGTCCTGGTCGCCCTCGACCCTGATGGTGCGCCGCTCCAGGCGCTCGAGCTGGCGGGTACGCAGGGCGTCCAGCAGGACGGCGAGGAAGATGATCGCCGCCGACACCATGGGCGTCAGGTACAGGTCGACCTGCGTGAAGACCAGCCCGACGTTGACGAGCTGCAGGAGCAGCGCGCCGGCCACCGTCCCCGGCCACACGTTGCCGCGGCCGCCGAACAGGCTGGCCCCGCCGAGCACGGCCGCGGCGATCGCGTCGAACTCGTCGGCCTGGGCGAACGAGGGGACGACGGTGCCGAGCTGGCTGACGGCGACGAAGCCGCCGAGCCCGGCGAGCAGCCCGCTGCACACGTAGACGGCGGCGATGACGCGCTTCACGGGGACGCCGGCCCGCTCGGCGGCCCGCCGGTCGCGGCCCACCGCGTAGATCTGCCGCCCGAAGGCCGTGCGTGTCAGCACGACGTGGACGACCAGCACGACGGCCGCGAACACGAGCACCGAGACCGGGACGCCGAGGACGTCGGTGGAGCCGAGCTCCGCGACGGCGTCGGGATAGTTGACCTCCCGCGACTCCGAGAGCTGCCAGGCGTAGCCGCGGTAGGCGCTCATCGCGGCCAGCGTGACGATGAACGGCATCACGCGCAGCACGGTGATGGTCGTTGCGTTGACGAGGCCGAGCAGGCCGCCGACCGCGGCCGCGAGGACGACGACCATGAACAGCGGCATCGCCGTGCGGTCGAGCACCTCGGCCACGAGCACCGCGGAGAGGTACATCACCGACCCCACCGACAGGTCGATGCCGGCGGTCAGGAGGACGAGTGTCATTCCGACGGCGACGATGCCGATGTAGGAGGCCTGCCGGGCCACGTTGACGAGCGTCTGCGGGTCGAAGAACCGCTGGTCGAGCAGGGAGAACACGACGAAGACGACCACCAGCAGCACCAGCGGCATGTTGCGCAGGAGCAACAGCTGCGCCCGTCGGGACGTCATGTCGTCTCCTCGGCCACGTCCTGCGCCGACGCGCGGCGGGCCGGCTCTCCGAAGGCCGCGCGCAGGATGCGTTCGGCGTCGAACGCGCCGCGCTCGAACCCGCCGGTGATCTCACCGCGGCGCAGGACGAGGATCCGGTCGCAGATCCCCTGCAGCTCGTCGAGCTCCGAGGAGATGACGAGGACCCCGGCCCCGCGTGCCGCGAGGTCGTCGACGACGGTGTAGACCTCGTACTTGGCGCCGACGTCGACGCCTCGGGTCGGCTCGTCGAGGATGAACAGCCGTGGCTGCGAGAGCAGCCACTTGCCGAGCACGATCTTCTGCTGGTTGCCGCCGCTGAGGCTGCGTGCCGGCTGCCGCTCGAGCGAGGCCGTCTTGAGCCGCAGGCTCTTCCCGACCTCGCGGGCGGCAGCCACGAGCGCGCGCGTGTCGACCACGCCGGCGGGCCCGCGGCCGAACCGCGGCAGCGCCACCATCGCGAGGTTGTCGACGACGGGGAAGTCCATGAGCAGCCCCTCGTCGCGGCGGTCCTCGGTGACGAAGGCGGCGCCGCGGCGGATCGCGGCGCGCGGGTCGAGCGGCGGCACGCGGTGACCGTCGACCGCCACCGACCCGGAGGCGTACGGGTCGAGCCCGAAGACCATCCGCGCGAGCTCCGTGCGCCCCGCGCCCATGAGGCCGAACAGGCCCACGACCTCGCCCTCGTGGACCTGCAGCGAGACGTCGGCGACGACCCCGGGCTGGCTCAGGTGCGCGACGTCGAGCACGACCCCGTCACCGGGAACGGCGCGGCGGTCGGGGTAGAGCTGCTCGAGCGCGCGCCCGACCATGAGCGAGATCATCCGGTCGGTGGGGAACTCGGCGACCGGGCCGGAGCCGACGAGGCCGCCGTCCCGCAGCACCAGGATCTCGTCGGCGACCCGCCGCACGTCGGCGAGGATGTGCGAGATGTAGACGATGGCGGTGCCGCGGGCCTGGAGCCGGCGCAGCAGGTCGAAGAGCTTCTCGGTCTCCCGCGCCGTGAGCGACGTGGTCGGCTCGTCGAAGATGACGACCTTCGCGTCGGTGGAGATCGCCTTGGCGATCTCCACGAGCTGCCGCTCCCCCGGCGCGAGCGTCTCGACCAGGTCGTCGGGGGAGCGGTCGAGCCCCACCTCGCGCAGCAGCTGGCGGGCACGCTCACGGCTGGCCCGCTTGGCGAGCAGCGGCAGCGGGCGCAGCCGGGGGTAGCTCGTGAGGAACAGGTTGTCGGTGATCGACAGGTTGGAGAAGACGTTCAGCTCCTGGTGGATGAACGTCACCCCGAGCGCGGCGGCGTCCCGCGGGCCGCGCGGGCGGTACGGCTCGCCGTCCAACCGCATCGAACCGCCGTCGGGCACGAGGATCCCGCCGAGGATGTTCATGAGGGTGCTCTTGCCGGCACCGTTCTCCCCGACCAGGCCGAGCACGCGGCCGGGAGCCAGCGAAAGGCTCACGTCCCGCAGCACCCGGACGCCGAAGAACTCCTTCGAGACACCCTCGACGACGAGCACCGGCGCGTCCGCCGTCATGTCCGTCCCTCCAGCCCCCGGGTGCGCAGGACGTCGAGGACGGCCGCGAGCAGGATGACCAGGCCCTTGACGACCATCACGGTCGTGAACGGCAGCTGCAGCAGGTTGAGCCCGTTCGCGAGGACGACGAAGAGCAGTACCCCGAGCGCGGCGCCGAGCACGTTGCCCTTCCCGCCGAAGAGGCTGACGCCCCCGATGACGCACGCCCCGACGACGTCGAGGAGCTGGTTCGCGCCGAGCGTCGGCCGGCCCTGCTCGAGGCGGGCCGAGTACAGCAGGGCGCCGACCGTCGCGCAGATGCCGCTGATGACGTACGCCGTCGTCACGACCCGGGCGGTCGGCACGCCCGAGATCGCGGCGGCGCGCGCGTTGGTCCCGACGGCGTAGAGCCGGCGGCCGAGGACGGTGCGGGCGAGCAGCAGGTGCGCCGCGACCGCGACGCCGCCGGCGAGCAGCAGCGGGACGGGGACGACGCCGAGGAGGTCGCCGCTGCCCAGCCAGACGTAGGCGTCGGGCAGGTCGACGACGTTCTCCGACTTGGTGGCCCAGATGGCCAGGGCGGAGAAGAACAGCAGCGAGACGAGGGTGACCATGAACGCGGGCATGCCGAGCCGGCTCACCGCCAGGCCGTTGCCGAGCCCGATGAGGGCGCCGAGGGCGACCGCCGCGACGACGGCGACCGCCACCCCCCAGGCGGAGGCGGGCAGCGGGCCGCCGTCGGGCCCGATGAGGTTGCCCCAGAAGGGGCTCTTGCTGAACTGCACGGGGTTCGCGGCCTGCGTCACCAGCAGGGCGGCCACCACGTTGGTGATCGCCATGATCGAGGTCTGGGAGAGGTCGATCCCGGCGACGACGAGGACGAACGTCTGCCCGACGGCGACCACGAGGAGCGGCCAGTAGTTCGAGAGGACGTTGGCGACGTTGCCGCTGCTCAGCAGGCCGTCGGTGAACGGCAGCAGGGCCAGCACGTAGACGACCGTGAGGACGACGACGAGGTACTGCGACAGCAGCAGCCGCGGGACCCGACGCAGCACGGCGGCCGCACCGCCGGACCCGGAGCTGCCGGCCGTGCCGGCCGGCCGCTCCGGGTCCGTCAGGGCGTCATTGGGGCGGGGCAATGACGCATCCCCACATGTCGTTCGCCCTCGTCTGCAGGTTGTCCTGCGTCAGCGCGAAGCCGGGGTCGACGAACCGCTGGCTCGGCGTCTTCGCGCCGGCGCCGACGGCCGCGATGAGGCCGTTGACGACGTCCTCCGCCTCGCGGAAGAGGTCCTGGACGCCGGTGGCGTCGACGTAGCCGTCCTTCATGAGGCCGCAGGCGCGGTTGTCGCCGTCCACCCCGCCCATGAACACGTGACCGTCCTCGCCGATCTTCTTCCACTTGCCGATCGCCGAGAGCACGCCGCGGATCTGCGGGTACATGAAGTCGGAGGACGTGAAGAGCAGGTCGATGTTCGGGTTGGCCTGCACCGCGCTCTGCAGGTTCTGCTGGGCGGTGGTGGCGTCCCACTTCGTCTCGACCTCGATGGGCGTGGCGAAGAGGTCGGGGTTGGCGTTGACGACGTCGTAGAAGCCGTTCTTGCGCTCGACCGCGTTCGGGTCGCCGAGGTCGCCGACCATGATGAGCGGCTGCACCTTGCGGCCCAGCTTCTTGGACTGGTCGGCGAGGTACTGGACCGTCTCCCTCGAGACGCTGCGGTTGTCGGCGACGGCGACCAGCGCGGGGTTCTGGTCGCTGGCGGGCGGCCGGTTGAACACGCCGATGGGGATGCCGGCCTTGTTCGCCTCGCCGATGATCGTGACGGCGCTCTCGCCGTCCTGCGGGATGACGATGATCCCGTCGACCTTCTGCGTGATGCAGTCCTTGACCTGCTCGAGCTGCTTGTTCGCGTCCTCGTTCGAGTTGTACTCGATGACCTGGGCGCCCGCGCTGCTCAGCGCCGCGGAGATGGACTTGACGCCGGCCGCCCAGAACTCGGTCTCGAGCGCCTGGAACCCGAAGCAGATCTTCTTGCCGGTGAGGGTCCCCTTGATGTCGAGCTTGATGTCCGCGCTCGGGGCGGCCGCCGCCGCGCTCGCCCCGCCTCCTGCTGCCGCCGAGTCGTTCGTCGCACTGGGGCCGCCCCCGGTGCTGCCGCATGCGGACAGGAGCAGCAGGGACACGACCAGGCCGGTGCCGGCCCATCGTCCTGACGCCATCTGAACTCCCTTGTCGAGAGACGTGAGGTGCGAGCGGACCGCGCCGCCCCGCGGATTTGGTATACCGGCAGATAGCATGCCGACGCACACCTCGGCGGTCAAGGATTCCGAGCACGGATCGACCGACAGGACCAGGACCACGTCAGAGCGCGCTTGCCGTGCGCAGTTCGGGCAGGACGCGCGCGCCGGCGGCCACTTCCTCGCCGGGCTCGAGGTCGACCTGCACCGCATCCGCGGTCGCCTGCTCGGCCGGGCGCTGCTCGGCCGGGCGGCCGGCCTCGTGGCGCAGAGGGCGCAGGCCCCGACCTGCGGGGGGGCTGCGGGGCCGACCTCGCGGCGGGTCAGACCGCCGTCATGCCGCCGTCGACGGTGTAGAACCCGCCCGTGCAGTAGCCGCTCTCGGGGGAGGCGAGGAACCCGACCATGGCGGCGACGTCCTGCGGGGTGCCCGGGCGCCCGAGCGGCACGGTCGCCAACAGCTCGCCCTCGGCGGCGGGGTCGTCGGAGATCGTCCTCACCAGCGGGGTGGCGGTGTAGCCCGGAACGACCGCGTTCACCCGGATGCCCGAGGCGGCGTAGTCCGCGGCGGCCACCCGCACGAGCCCGTGCACGCCGGCCTTCGACGCGCTGTAGGCGGTGAACCCGGGCGCGACGCCGTAGAGGCCGGTGGGTGAGCCGATGAACACGAGCGATCCGCCGCCGGCGCGCTCCATCGCCCGCAGGCAGTGCCGGGCGGACAGGAAGACACCGGTCAGGTTGACCCGCACCGTCTGCTCCCACACCCGCGGGTCGACATCGCCCAGCCGGGCGTCCTGACCGAACAGCTGCACGCCGGCGCTGAGCACGCCCACGCGGACCGGCCCGAGCTCGGCCTCGGCGCGCTCCACGGCCGCGGCCAGCGCGGCGTCGTCGGTGACGTCGACGGGCAGCGCGAGCAGGCGACCGGCACGGGTCACGCCCGCTCGGGCGGCCAGGGCGTCGCCGTCGCGGTCGAGCAGCGCGACGTCGGCGCCCCGGTCGGCGAGCAGGGCCGCGCACGCCGCGCCGATCCCCGACGCCGCGCCCGTCACCACGGCGGTGGTGCCGCGCAGCGGCGCGCTCACCGCTGCCCCAGCTCGGCCTGGATGCGGCGCGAGTCCGCGAGGTGCCGGTGCATGGCGTCGCGTGCGCCGTCGGCGTCGCGCGCCACGACGGCGTCGAGGATGGCCCCGTGCTGCTCGACCGCGAGCGCCGTGTTCTCGGGCGCCCGCAGGGCGCTGCGGCGGATGTCGAGCAGCACGTCGCCGAGGGCGTCGAGCAGCACGACGTAGAGCCGGTTGTGGGTGATCTCGGCGAGGGTGCGGTGGAACGCGACGTCGCACCGCGAGGCCGTCTCGACGTCCCCGACACCGGCCACGAAGGCGGCGTGCGCGGCGCGCAGCCGGTCGAGGTCGTCGTCGGTGGCCGCGGCGCAGGCGAGCACCGCCAGGCGGACCTCGAGGGTGTGGCGCACCTCGTTGAGGTCGTCGTAGGCGCCGTCACCCAGCGCGCCGGAGGCCCGGATGTAGAGCTTCATCGGCTCACCGACCAGCGACGCGTCGAGCTCCGCGATGCGTGCCCCACCGCCGCTGCGGACGTCGAGCACGCCCTTGGCCTGCAGCGTCCGGACCGCCTCGCGCACGACGGTCCGCGACACGCCGAGCTGGTCGGCGAGCTCCCGCTCGGAGGGGAGCTTGGTGCCACTCGGCAACGTCCCGTTCATGACCCGATCGAGCAGCAGCCGCGTGACCTTGTCGGGCAGCGTCGGCTCGCGCTCGACCTGGGTGAACACGGATCTGCCCTGGGAGTCGTCGGCCACGCGGTCCGCCTCTCGACACGGGCGACTGTTCTTTCGCCATACGGCATGCCATCGTAGCGCAGACCAAGGGAGGTCGATGTTGACGCGCGCCGCTGTCGCACTGCTGCTCGTGCGGACGTCGTGACGGTCGTGGCGGCCAGCGGCACGGGGGTCGCGGTGGGGCCCTTCACGCTCTCGGTCGTCGACGGCGACGTCCGCGACGTGCGGGTCTCGGACGTGCCGGTGGTGCAGCACGTCTACGCGGCGGTGCGCGGGCCGGAGTGGGACACCGCGGGGGTGGAGCCCGTGCTCGTCCGCACCGGCGTGGCCGGTGGGGTGCTGGAGCACCGGGTCGAGGCCGTCCACCGGCTGCCCGCGGGCACCGTCGACAGTCGGCTCGACGTGCGCGGCGGCCCCGGGGGCCGGCTGGAGTGGAACCTGCGGCTGCGGCCGCGCGACGACCTGCTGGTCAACCGGGCCGGCCTGGCGGTGCTGCTGCCCGACCGCAGCGTCGCCGGCCGGCCCTACCGGGGGGTGCTCCCGTCGGGCGCAGCGGTCGCCGGCCGGCTGCCGTTCGCCGTCGGCCCGCAGCGGATCGCGGACGGGGTCCTGCACGGCCTGTTCCCCGCGGTCCGCACGCTGGCGGTCGAGCTCGCCGGCCTGACGGTGGAGCTGGCCATCGAGGGCGACGAGGTCGAGGGCGCGGAGCTGGAGCTGGAGGACCAGCGCAACTGGACCGAGACCTCGTTCAAGGCCTACACCCGCTCCCTGCGGCGGCCCCGGCCCTACCGGTTGGCCGCGGGTCGCACCGTCCGGCAGCGCGTCACCGTGGAGGTCCGCGAGGTGGGGCCGGCCGCGCGCTCCCGCCGCGGGCGGCCGGACCCCGTCCTGCGCGCGCCGGCGGTGCTGCGGCTGCGGCGCCCGCCGGTCGGGGCCGAGCTCCCGCCCGGCCCGCTCCCCGGCTCCGACGTCGTGGCGGCGCTCGCGGCCGTGGGGCTCGACCACCTGCACGTCGACGCGCGGGCCGAGCCCGACCGGGTCGGGGCCGCGGCCGGGCTCGCGGCGGCGTTGGGCGCCGGCCTGGAGCTGGCCGTCGAGGACGCCGCGCCGCCGCCCCCGCTCCCGCCCGGGTCGGCCCCGCTGCACCGGGTGCTCGTGAGCCGGGACGGGGCGCCGCCGCCGGCGGGCCTCGACGAGCGGCACGGCGCCGCGTACGGGGCGCGGGTCCCGCTGCACGCCGCCGCGGTGGCCGACTTCGCCGCCCTGAACCGGACGTTCGAGGCCCACGTGCCGGTGCGGGCGGCCTTCGGCGCCTCCCCGCAGGTCCACCTGACCGACGACCGGACGGTGCTGGAGTCTCCGCGGGGACTGCACGCCGCGGTGTGTTCGGCGCGGCACGCCGGCGTGCGGCACGTCGTCGCCGCGCCCGTCACCCTCCGGCCCCGGGCCGCCACCCCCGGGGCGCAGCCCGCCGCGGACGACCGCCTGGACGGACCGCTCGGCGCGGCGTGGGCGGCCGCGTCGCTGATCTGGCTGACGGCCGCCGGGGCCGGTGCGGTCACGCTGCTCGCCACGCACGGCCCGGCCGGCCTCGTCGCGGTGGACGCCGCAGGCCCGCGGTCCCGGCCGGTGGCGGCCGTGGTCGCGGCGCTGCTGGCCGTCCCGGTCGGCACGCCGGCCGCCGTGGTGCCCGAGCCCGGCGGCGGCCCCGTCCTCGCGGCCGTGTTCGCGGCCGCACCGGCCCGCCGCTGGCTGGTGGTGAACACTTCGGGCGCGCCGCGCCGGGCCACCGTCGCAGCCGGGCCGGCCCGGCTGCACCGCCTCGACCCGGACGGCGCCTGGCGGTCCGCGGACGGCGCCCGCACCGCGGCCGGGGAGCTGGTGGTGCCGCTGCCGCCCCACGGGGTCGCACTGATCGACGAGAAGGCCGCCGGATGAGCCCGGGGAGCGGGCCGAGCCCATGAGGAGGCGTGTGTGCGCACCGCAGTGCTGACCCCGTCCGGCGCGCTGGAGGTCGGCGACGCGCCCGCCCCGGCGGAGGCGCCCGGCCGCGTCGTCCTCGACGTGGTGGCGACCGGCGTGTGCGGCTCGGACCTGCACGGGGCCCGCGGCGACAACGACCGCCGCCGCCCGGGGACCGTCATGGGGCACGAGATCGTCGCGACCGGCCCCGACGGCGCCCGCGTGGTGGTGAACCCGCTGGTGGCCTGCGGGGAGTGCGCCGCGTGCCGCGCGGGCCGGGACAACCGGTGCCCGACGCGCCGACTCATCGGGTGCGTTCCCGAGCTGCCCGGCGGCTTCGCCGACCGGCTCGCGGCGCCCGCGGCGAACGCGGTGCCGTTCGCCGGTGACGTGCCCGCGGAGTGGGGCGCGCTCGTCGAGCCGCTCGCGGTGGGCGTCCACGGGGTCGATCGCCTGCCCGACGGCCTGCCCGACGCCCCGGTCCTGGTCCTGGGGGGCGGCATGATCGGGGTGGCGTGCGCGGTCGCCGCGCGGGCCCGCGGCGCCGACGTCGCGGTGTCCGAGCCGGTCCCGGCCCGCCGGGCCCTGCTGGCCGACCTCGGCTTCACCGCCCTCGCTCCCGACGAGGTGGGCCGAGAGCGGTTCGGCGCCGCGCTGGACTGCGTGGCCTCAGCCGCGACGCTCGCGACGGCGCTCGACGCGGTTCCGGCGGGCGGCGCCGTGGTGGTGGTCGGGTTCGGCCGGCCCGAGCTGCCGCTGCCCGTGGGCCCGGTCGTGCAGTACGAGCGCACGGTCACCGGGAGCGCGCAGTACCCGGCCGCCACCTTCGCCGCGACAGCGGCCTGGGTCGCGTCGGGCGCCGTCGACCTCGCACCGGTGATCGGCGCACGGGTGGCCCTCGCCGCCCTTCCGACCGCGTTCGCCGCCCTCGTGGCCGGCGCCGACCGCGGCCTGAAGGTGCTGGTGACTCCGACCTGACGCGCTTTCTCCTGGTCCGCGCCGGCCACGGTCGTCACCGTCGAGGAGCACACCGTCGAGGGCGGGCTCGGCGGACGCCCCGCGTCCCACCGAGCGTTGACCGGGCTCGACACCCCTCCTATCATGCGGCATACCGCCATACAGCTTGTCGTCGACGAGGCGGCCGGCGTGCTCGACGAGGAGGACGGCGTGAGACAGGCGAACAGCTCTTTCGGCCGCCGCATCGGCGTGGCTCTCGGTCTGGTGGCCGCGATGACGCTCGCGGGCTGCGCGAAGGACGACGCGGGAGGCGGCGGGTCGGCCGGCGGCGCGCCGGGGTCCGCGCGGCCGACCACGGCTCCGCAGGACATCACGATCGCGCTGTCGAACTCCTTCCTCGGCAACACCTGGCGCCAGACGATGGTGAGGATCTTCGAGAAGACCGCCGGCGAGGCCAAGCAGCAGGGCCTGATCAAGGACTTCTCGACCAACAACACCGCGCAGAACACCGCGACGGAGCAGATCGCGCAGATCAAGGCGCTGATCCTCAAGAAGCCCAGCGCCATCCTGATCAACTCGGCGTCGCCGACCGCGCTGGACCCCGTCATCACCGAGGCGTGCAACGCCGGCATCGTCGTCATCACCTTCGACTCGATCGCCAACGCGCCGTGCGCCTACAAGGAGCAGGCCGACCTCGCGCAGTTCGGCGCGCTCGGCGCCCAGGGCGTGATCGCGTCGATGGGCGGTCAGGGCAACGTCATCGTCGTGCGCGGCGTCGTCGGCTCGGCCCCCGAGAAGATCATCTACGACGCGCAGATGGCCGAGATCAAGAAGAACCCGGGCATCAAGGTGGTCTCGGAGCTGCAGGGCGAGGCCAGCAACTCGACCACCCAGCAGGCCGTGCAGGCCGCCCTGCCGAGCCTGCCGGACATCCAGGGCGTGATCACCGGCGGCAGCACGTTCGGCGCCCTGCAGGCCTTCCAGTCCGCGGGCCGGCAGCTGCCGTTCGGCAACTTCTCCAACGACGGCACCGAGCTCGCCCTGTGGAAGCAGTTCAAGCAGAAGGACCCGGCGTTCAAGGCCACCTCGGTGCGCCCGGACCCGGGCCAGTCCGCCCTTGCCCTCTGGATGGCGCTGGACATCCTGGCCGGTAAGGACGTGCCCAAGGACCTGACGTCGCCCAACCTGCGCATCGACGACGGCAGCCTCGACGCGTGGCAGTCGATCACCCCCGAGTCCGCGACCGCCGCCTGGCAGTGGACCCGGGACGAGGCGACCGCCGGGATCGCCGCCCAGGCCCAGGGCAAGCCGATGCCGGAGCCCGCCAGGCCGTCCGCGGCGCCGTGACCACTCCGTCCGTCGGGTCGGGCGCGGCCGGGGAGGCCCCGCCCGACCGGCCGCTGCTGCGCCTCGACGGCATCGCCAAGCGCTACGGCGTCACGACCGCGCTCGACGGTGCCACCCTCGCGGTGGAGCGCGGCGAGGTCGTCGGCCTGATCGGCCACAACGGCGCAGGCAAGAGCACCCTCATGCGCGTGATCGTCGGGCTCACCACGCCCGACGCCGGGACGGTGGAGGTCGACGGGGAGCCGGTCGGGCCGGGGTACTCGATCCAGCAGGCCCGGCAGCGCGGCATCCGTATCGCCTACCAGGAGCTCTCGCTCGCGCCGGAGCTCTCGGCGCGCGAGAACGTGCTCCTGAGCGCCCCGGCCGTCGCGGGGCGACGCTGGCAGCGCCGCAGCGAGCAGCTCCTGCGGGAGGCGCTGGACGCGGTGTTCCCCGGCCACCGCATCCCGCTGCGCCGGCCCGTCCGAGAGCTGTCGCTGGCCCGCCAGCAGATGTTGGAGATCGCCGCCGCCACGCTCGCCGTCGGCGACCCGCTCGCCCTGCTCATCCTGGACGAGCCGACCTCCGCGCTGGGCCGCGACCAGGCCGCGAACCTCTTCGCGTACCTGGCGACCCTGCGGGAGCGGGGGGTGTCGACCATCCTCATCTCCCACAAGCTGCCGGAGATCCTCGGCCACACCGACCGCGTCGTCGTCATGCGCGACGGCGCCGTGGTGGCCCGACAGCCCACCGCCGAGCTGGACCACGACCGCGTCGTCGCGCTCATGGGCGGGATCGGCCCCTCCACCAGCCCGGGCGGGGACGCCGCCGCGGCGGTGCGGTCCGGCGGGACGGCCGACGGCGAGCCGCTGCTCGTCACCGACGACGTCCGCGGCGACGGCCTGCACGGGGTGAGCATCGCGGTGCGGCCCGGGGAGGTGGTCGGGCTCGCGGGGTTGGACGGGCAGGGCCAGCAGCAGCTGCTGCAGCACGTGTGGCGCCACCGCGGGGCCGGGTGGGGCCGGGCCGGCCGGCGGCGGGTCCGCCTGCGCGCGGGCGCGGCGTTCGTCACCGGCGACCGGGTGCGGGCGGGGGTGTTCCCGCTCTGGACGGTCGGGCAGAACATCGCGGTCGGCGTGATGCGCGAGCTGTCCCGCGGTGGGGTGTCGCAGCGGGCGGGGGAGCGCGCGGTGGTCGAGAGGTGGATGGACCGGCTGGCGGTGCGGGGCACGCCCGGCACGCCGATCCCCGACCTGTCCGGCGGGAACCAGCAGAAGGCGCTGATCGCCAGGGCGCTGGCGTCGTCGGCCCGCGTCGTCCTGCTGGACGACCCGTTCCGCGGCGTCGACGTCGAGACCAAGCAGCAGGTCTACCGGCTCCTGCGCGAGGAGGCCGCCGCCGGGCGCAGCTTCGTGTGGTTCACCACCGAGAACGCGGAGCTGGCCGAGTGCGACCGCGTCTACGTCATGGCCGCCGGCCGGGTGGTCGCCGAGCTCGCGGGCGAGGAGATCACCGAGGACGCGGTCATCGCCGCCTCGTTCGCCCGGCCGGCGGAGGCCGAGCGGGCCGCCGCGCCGGACGGCGGGGAGGACGGCGGCGACGACGGCGACGACGACGGCGCGCAGCCCGGGGCCGGGACCACTGCGGCCGGCGGGACGCAGGACTCGCAGGACGCAGAACGCTCCCCGCGACCGTCGAACGGGGTCCGGGCATGACGCGCGCCGCCGAGTCCCTCCCGGAGGCCCCGCCCGCGCC
>DASVUG010000266.1:0-8159 GCA_036387155.1 Pseudonocardia sp.
CCGTGGCAGCAGCGCGTTCGACGCCCACAGCGCCTCGGCGATGGTGCGGTCGCTGGGGCGCGGAACGCCCGAGCGGGAGGGCCTCACGCAGCGGGAGCCGGCGGTGCTGCGGCTGCTGGCCCGCGGCCTGTCGAACCGGGCGATCGGCGGGGAGCTCTGCATCTCCGAGACGACGGTGAAGTTCCACGTCGGCACCCTCATGCGCAAGCTGATGATGTCGCGGCGGGCCGAGGCGGTGTACGCGGCGACGAAGCCGAGGCTGCTGTGACGGCCGGTCAGGGCGTGGCGGCGGGGCCCTCGGGCTGGTCGGTGGGGTCGTCGGGCGTGCGGCAGCAGTGCTGCAGCCACAGGCCCCCCGCGACCAGGGCGAGCGCCCCGAGCAGCCCGACGGCGGCGGCGACGGTGTCGCCCGCGGCGGCGGCGATGTCCGCGCCGCGCGGCGCGACGTAGCCGAGCAGCCCGGCCCAGGCGCCGACCATGAGCGCCCCGGCGAGCGCGGAGGCGCGGGCGAGCAGGACGGCGCGCGCCGCGACCAGGGGCGGGACCGGGCGGGTGCCGGGGCGGCGGCGGATGCGGGCGCGCAGGGCGGTGCCGCCGACGGCCTCGGCCGCGCCGAGGACCGCGAGGGGGACGCCCGCCCCGAGCGGGAAGGTCGGCAGCGACCCGTAGGTCAGCCGGACGAGCAGGTGCACGGCGACGGCGGCGCCGAGCGCGGGCAGGACGAGGTCCGCCGGGCGGGTGGGGGTGACGGTGGCCATCGGCGCGGGCGCTATCCGGTGAGCGCCAGGTCGTCGCGGCGCGCCAGCCCGGCCGCGGCGTCCGGACCCAGCGCCGCGAGCAGGGCGGCGACGGGGCCGCGGCCGGGCAGGACGGCGTTCGGCTCGACGTCGAGCCACGGCCGCAGCACGGTGGCCCGCTCCGCCGTACCCGGGTGGGGCAGGAGCAGCGCGGGGTCGTCGCTGGTCACGGGCCCGTCCGGGCCGTCGACGGCGACCACGTCGACGTCCAGGGTGCGGGGCCCCCACCGGACGTCGCGGACCCGGCCCGCCGCCGCCTCCAGCGCCTGCCCGCGCCGCAGCCAGCCCCACGCGTCGGTGGCCGCGTCGTCGACGATCAGCACGGCGTTGAGGAAGTCCGGCTGCGCGACCCCGCCCCACGGCGCCGTCTCGTACACCGGTGACGCGGCGACGAGCGCGCCGGCGAACCCGGCGACGGCCGCGCGCAGGTGGGCGAGCCGGTCGCCGAGGTTGGAGCCCAGCGACAGCACCGCCCGCGTCACGTCCGCCCCCCGCCGGAACCCGCGCGAGTCGGCAAGAACTGGCCGACGAATGTCACGTTCGTGACCGCGGGACGTCGGTCCCCGACATGACAGTCACTGGCCGATTCTTGCTGACTCGCGCGAACTCGGGCGCACGTTCGCGCGGGATGTCGGTCATGCCGGTCATGCCGGGACGATCCGCCCACGCGGGGGGCTGGTTCGGCCGGGGTCCGGCGGGGTGCGGGTGCGGTGCAGGACCACCGCGACGTCGGCGAAGTCGAGCGGGATCGGGGCCTGCGGCTTGTGCAGGGTGACTTCGACGGCCGTGACGCGGGCCTCGGCGAGGACGGCGTCGGCGACGCGGCCCGCGACGGTCTCGATGAGGTCGGCGGGGGGTCCGGCGACGATCGCCGCGACGTCCTGGGCGAGCGCGCCGTAGTCCAGGGTGTCGGCGAGCGCGTCGGACGCCGCGGCCGGCGCCAGGTCGAGCCAGACCGCGAGGTCCACGACGAAGTCCTGGCCGTCGCGCCGCTCGTGGTCGAGCACGCCGTGGTGGCCGCGCACCCGCAGGCCCTTCAGCTCGATGCGGTCGGGTCCCGCCGGGTACCCGGTCACGACAGCGCCCCCGGTGGGCGGGCCGGGGCCGGCGACGCCCCGAGCTCCAGCGCCGTCGCGACCGCGACGGCGTCCATCGACGCCGCGACGTCGTGCACCCGCACCCCCCACGCGCCGGCGCGGGCGGCGACGGCGCTGAGCTCGGCCGTCGCCACCTCCCGGCCGTCCGGCGGACGTGGCCGGCCGGCGGCGTCGGCGAGCAGCTCGCCGAGGAAGCGCTTGCGCGAGGCGCCGACCAGCACCGGGAACCCCAGCTCCACCAGGACGTCGAGGCGGCGCAGCAGGGCCCAGTTGTGCGCGGCGGTCTTGGCGAAGCCCAGCCCGGGGTCGAGCACGATCCGGTCCGGGTCCACGCCGGCCAGCACCGCGGCGTCCACCCGGGCGACCAGCTCGGCGCGGACCTCGCCCAGCACGTCCTCGTAGGTGGCGAGGTCGGCCATCCGGTCGCTGTGCCCGCGCCAGTGCATGAGGATCCACGGCACGCGGGCCTGCGCCACGACCCGGGCCATGTCCGGGTCGGCCAGGCCGCCGGAGACGTCGTTGACCACCGTGGCGCCGGCCTCGAGCGCGGCCTCGGCGACCTCCGCCCGCGTGGTGTCGATGCTGACCGGCACCCGCTCGGCCACCAGTTCTCGGACCACCGGCAGCACCCGCCGGCGCTCCTCGGCCGCGTCCACCCGCTGCGCGCCGGGGCGGGTCGACTCGCCGCCGACGTCGACGAGGTCCGCGCCGGCCGCGCGCAGCGCCACGCCGTGCGCGACGGCGTCCGCGCGGTCGAGGTGGCGGCCGCCGTCGGAGAAGGAGTCCGGGGTGACGTTCAGGACGCCCAGCACGGCGCAGCGGCCGGGCCGGGGCAGCTCGCCGCCGGGATCGGGTCGAGCACGGCTCACCGCCGTCACCCGCGGATCAGCGACATCGCCTCGGCGCGCGACGAGGGCGAGGTCTCGAACGCCCCCCGCACCGCGGAGGTGGTGGTGCGCGAGCCGGGCTTGCGGATGCCGCGCATCGACATGCAGAGGTGCTCGGCCTCGACGACGACGATCACCCCGCGCGGGTCCAGCTTGCGGACCAGCGCGTCCGCGATCTGCGCGGTCAGCCGCTCCTGCACCTGGGGGCGGCGGGCGTACAGGTCGGCCAGCCGCGCGATCTTGGACAGCCCCGTCACCCGGCCCGAGCACCCCGGGATGTAGCCGACGTGCGCGACCCCGCTGAACGGGAGCAGGTGGTGCTCGCAGAAGCTCGACACCGGGATGTCGCGCACCAGCACGAGCTCGCGGTGGTTCTCGTCGAAGGTCTTCTCCAGCACGGCGTCCGGATCCGTGTACAGCCCGGCGAAGATCTCCGCGTAGGCCCGGGCGACCCGGGCAGGGGTCTCGCGCAGGCCCTCGCGGTCCGGGTCCTCCCCGATCGCGACCAGCAGCTCCCGGACCGCCGCCTCGGCGCGGGCCCGGTCGAGGGTCACGGCCGTCAGGCGATGCCCCTCGACGGGACGATCGCTCTCGTCGACAGCCGGCGAGCCTGACGGTTGTGAAGGCAGCACCCGGCCGTCGGCCAGCGCCGCCGCCTGCGCCGCGGGGCCGCCCTCGACCCGCCCGTCCGCGACCACCGCACCCTCGACGGCCCCGCCCTCGACGTCCCGGCCCTCGACGTCCCGGCCCTCGACCGGGCCGCCGACGGGCGACGGGGGGCCGTCGACCGGGATCGCGCTCAGCGCCCGCCCCCGTCGTCCGACGGCGGGCGGCTGCTCCCCGTCGGCGGGGGCTGCAGGCCGGGGTGGGTGCCCGGCTCGGCGCCGTCGGCGCCGTTGGGCAGCCGGCCGTTGCCGGGCGACCAGGGCCGCTCCGGCGTCGGGACCGGGGGCTCCCAGTGCCCCGGCGGCGGCCAGGCCTGCCCGGAGGGCGTGGTGGCCGGGCGCCAGTCCGGCGGGGCGCCGTAGTTGTGCGGGATGGCGCTCGGGGGCTGCGGGCCGGCGCCACCGGTCGGCAGGCCCCCGCGCGGAACGTCCCCGCGGGGGTGCTCGGCCCGGTGCGCACCGCCGACCGCGTTCGGACCCGAGTAGCCCCCGGCGGCGGTCGGGAAGCCGGGGCCCTGCGGTCCGCCGGGGTAGGCCCCCGGCGGGGTGGCCGGCGGGGCGCCGTTCGGTCCGGGCGGGGTGACGCCGTTCCCGGCACCGCCGGGGTAGGAGCCGACGGGCGTGGGCTCGCGCGTCGGCTCGAGCTCCGGCGGCCACGGTTCGCCGCGCTCGCGAGCCCGCTCCGCCGGGGTCTTGATCGGCGGCTTGTCCGACGGCGTGCGCTGGCCGAAGTCGTTGAACGCGGTGATCCGCGGCCGCTTCTCGACCCGGTCGAAGATCCGCACGAGGTCGACCCGGGTGAGCGTCTCCTTCTGCAGGAGCTCGAACACGAGGTCGTCCAGGACGTCGCGGTAGGTGTTGAGGATCTCCCAGGCCTCGGTGTGCGCCGCCTCGATCAGCGCGCGCACCTCCTCGTCGATCTCGTGCGCGACCTCGAGGGAGTAGTCCGCCTGGTTGCCCATCGACCGGCCGAGGAAGGGGTCGCCCTGCTCGCGGCCGTAGCGCACCGCGCCCAGGCGGGCGCTCATCCCGTACTCGGTCACCATCGCCTTAGCGATCTTGGTGGCCTGGTCGATGTCGCTGGACGCGCCCGTGGTGGGCTCGTGGAACACCAGCTCCTCGGCGCTGCGCCCGCCCATCGCGAAGACCAGCCGGGCGATCATCTCCGACCGCGTCATGAGGCCCTTGTCGTCCTCGGGGACGACCAGCGCGTGCCCGCCGGTGCGCCCGCGCGGCAGGATCGTGAGCTTGTAGACCGGCTCCAGGTCCGGCATCGCCCACGCGGCCAGCGCGTGCCCGCCCTCGTGATAGGCGGTGATCTTCTTCTCCTGCTCGGAGATGATCTTCGACTTGCGTCGCGGCCCGCCGACGACGCGGTCCACCGACTCCTCGAGCGCGGCCGAGTTGATCAGCGTGCCGCCCTCGCGGGCCGTGAGCAGCGCGGCCTCGTTGATGACGTTCGCCAGGTCCGCGCCCGACATGCCGACGGTGCGCTTGGCGAGCTGCTCGAAGTCGGCATCCGGCGAGAACGGCTTGCCCTTGGAGTGCACGGCGAGGATGGCCCGCCGCCCCGCGAGGTCCGGCGCGCCGACGGGGATCTGGCGGTCGAACCGGCCGGGGCGCAGCAGCGCCGGGTCGAGGATGTCCGGGCGGTTCGTCGCGGCGATCAGGATGATGCCGCCGCGCGCGTCGAAGCCGTCCATCTCGACCAGCAGCTGGTTCAGCGTCTGCTCGCGCTCGTCGTGCCCGCCGCCCAGGCCGGCACCGCGCTGGCGGCCGACCGCGTCGATCTCGTCGACGAAGATGATGCACGGCGCGTTCTGCTTGGCCTGCTCGAACAGGTCCCGCACGCGGGAGGCGCCGACGCCGACGAACATCTCGACGAAGTCCGACCCGGAGATCGTGTAGAACGGCACGCCGGCCTCGCCGGCCACCGCGCGGGCCAGGAGCGTCTTGCCGGTGCCGGGCGGGCCGTAGAGCAGCACGCCCTTCGGGATCTTCGCGCCGAGGGCCTGGTAGCGGCCGGGGTTCTGCAGGAAGTCCTTGATCTCGTACAGCTCCTCGACCGCCTCGTCCGCGCCCGCCACGTCGGCGAACGTCGTCTTCGGCATGTCCTTGTTGAGCTGCTTGGCGCGCGACTTGCCGAAGCTCATCACGCGGTTCCCGCCACCCTGGGCGTTGTTCATCATCCAGAAGAGGATGAGCAGCACCAGGCCCAGCGGGATGAGGTAGACCAGCATCGTGACCAGGAACGACTCCTGGCGCACCGCGGTGTTGAACAGCGGCTTGTTGCCCGCCTGCTGCAGCGCCGTGAAGATCTGCTGGCTGGTGTCGAGCGGGTACTGCGTGATGACCTGGGTGCTGCCCTCGACGGGCTGGATCAGCGTGAGGCGGAGGCGCTGCTCCTTGTCCTCGATCAGCGCCTCCCGGACGTTGCCGCCCTGGATCTGCGCGATAGCCGTCGAGGTGGCCACCTGCTTGAAGCCGCGCGTGTCGTCGAAGAGGACGCTGAACGTGAAGTAGACCAGGATCGCGGCGAGGATCCAGATCAACGGGTTGCGGAGCAGGCGCTTGCGGTCCATGCAGATTCGGCCTCGGTCGGCCTTCCTCCCTGACGAGATCCACCGGCGGTGGCGCACGCGGAGCACGGCGAGCTGCCCCGATCCGTTCAGGGTAGCGGGCGCGCCGCCGGCGTGCGCCGTCACGCCGGTAGCGGCGGAGCGTGGGCCCCGCCACCCGCCGGACCGGGCCGGCGCCGCGGGTCGGCCCGCCTAGCCGCGTCCCGCCAGGGCGGCGAGCAGGGCCCGCTCCCGCTCGGCGAAGGCGGCGGTGTCCAGGCCCTCCTCCCCCGTCTCCCGCGCCTGCGCGAGCACGTCGCGTGCCGTCTCCTCCGCCGGGCGGAACCGCAGGCCGGCGGCCAGCGCCGCCGTCGAGTCGATCGCCGTCTGCGGGATCTGGTCCTCGGGGTACCACAGCGGCCGGCGCTCCTCCTCGACGTCGGCCAGCCGCTCGCGCAGGAACCCCTCGTCCGCCCGCACGAACCGCACCGGGCCGTCGGTCCCGCCGTCCCCGCCGTCCGGGTCGCCGCCCGCCGCGCGCAGGCAGGCCCGTAAGACCGCGGCGAGGGTGTCGGGCCGGCCGGGGCCGACGGTGTTGAACACGCCGCCGCGGCCGGCGGCGACCATCGCGACGACCCAGGCGGCGGTGTCGCGCGCGTCGCTGTACTGGACCGTCCGGTCCGGGTCGCCCGGCACGAGCACCGTCGCCGGGCGGCTCCCCGCGAGCGCCCCCGCCAGCCGCCGGGGCCAGTACGTGAAGCGGTGCGTGGGGTCGCGCGGGCCGACCATGATCCCGACGCGCGGGCGGAGCACCGGGCCGTCGAACACCTCCGCCAGCGCCTGCTCCCCGGCCAGCTTGGCGAGCGAGCGCTCCTGCAGGGGGTCGTCGTCGGGCTCGACGCCGGCGCGGCGGACGGGCGCGGACTCGTCCGGGTGCGCCGGCCCGGCCGGGGCGTAGACGCTCATGCCCGAGACGTAGGCGTAGACCCCGACGCTGCCGGAGAGCAGGCGCCCGGCGGCGCGGACGGCGGGGGCGCCGGGCGCGGTGTCGGTGAAGGTGTCGACGGCGGCGTCCCAGGTGCGGCCCGCGAGGGGCGCGAGGTCGCCGTGCCGGTCCCCGGTGAGCGCCTCCACGTCGCGGAAGGGCGTGTCGCCGGAGCGGCTGTACACGGTGACCGCGTGTCCGGCGGCGCGCGCGGCCGCCACGACGTGGTGGCCGAGGAACCCGCCGCCGCCGAGGACCAGCAGGCGCATCAGCTGTAGACGGCCGGGTTCAGCGTGCCGATGAACGGCAGGTCCCGGTAGCGCTCGGCGTAGTCGAGGCCGTAGCCGACGACGAACTCGTTCGGGATGTCGAAGCCCACGTACCGGACGGCGACGTCCATCTGCACCGCGTCCGGCTTGCGGAGCAGCGCGCACACCGCCAGCGACGCGGGCTGGCGCGACTCCAGGTTCTTGAGCAGCCACGACAGCGTCAGGCCCGAGTCGACGATGTCCTCGACGATCAGCACGTGCCGGCCGCCGATGTCGCGCTCGAGGTCCTTGAGGATGCGCACGACCCCCGACGACGTGGTCGCCGAGCCGTAGGAGCTGACGGCCATGAACTCCAGCTGCACCGGGATGGGCAGGGCGCGCGCGAAGTCGGTCATGAACATCACCGCGCCCTTGAGGACGCCGACGAGCAGCAGGTCGTCCGGTGGGACGCACAGGTCGGCGTAGTCCTTGCCGACCTGCTCGGCGAGCTCGGCGGTCTTCTCGCGGACGGCGTCCTCGGTGATCAGCACGGACGCGATGTCCCCGTCGTACACGGCGGGTCCTCCTGGCGGCTGGGCGGCGGCTGGTGGGCGCCCGGCCACGCCGCCGTGCGCAAGCGCAGCCTCCCACGCCCGCGGATCAGCTCCAACCGCTGCGGCAGCGCCACGGCCCCCTGCCCGCGCCACCGGCCGACCAGGTCGTCGGCCGCCCGCAGGTGCCGGTCGGTCAGCCCGGTCACCCCGTGCCCGGCGAGCCACGCCCGCAGCGCCCGCCGCCGCACCGCCGCCGGCGCCGCGTCCAGCACCGCCACGTCCAACTCCCCGGCGAGTTCCGCATCCCGCCCGGCGAGTTCCGCATCCGGCCCGGGCGAGTTGCGCGTTCCGGCCGGCGAGTCCTGCGT
>DASVUG010000267.1:0-5311 GCA_036387155.1 Pseudonocardia sp.
CGGTCAGGTGCCCGTCGGCCACAGCAGGTCGTCGACCGCGCGGCGGCGCCGGTCGGTCTCGGGGGCGGGCCCGGGGGCCGCGGAACCCGCCGGCAGCCGCCCGACGGCCGCCATCGTCGTGACCTCCCAGTGCGCCGGCACGCCGAACTCCGCGGCCACCCCGGCCCGGTCGAACGCCCGGAACTGGCGCACGTGCAGGTCGAGCGCGCGGGCCTGGACCGTCAGGTGCGCGACCGCCTGACCGAGGTCGTAGAGCGCGAACTCCGAGTACTCCCAGTCGGTGTCCTCGACGAGGCGGTGGCAGAGGTTCGCGACCAGCAACCCCGCCGTCGGCGCCCAGCGCGCCGCGCTGCCGGCCAGGTGGCGGACCAGCCGGCGGTGCGTCGCGTCGCCCCGGCGCCCCACGACGAACGCCCACGGCTGCGAGTTCCCCGCGGACGGGGCCCACCGCGCGGCCTCCAGCAGGAGCTCGACCTCGGCCGCGCCCACCTCGTCCGCGGCGTCGAAGACCGTCGGGCTCCACCGGCCCGCCAGCAGCGGGTGCAGCCCCCGGTCCGGCACGGCGCCAGCATGCCCCACCGCCGAGTGGGGGCCGTCCGCGGTGGTCGTGCCCGGTGACCGCGGCGGGGCGGCGCGGGGGCGCACCCTCGCCCGCGCGGCCCCCGCGGCATAGGGTTCGACCGGCACGCGGGGCCGTGCGACCGCCCCTCCGACGGTGGGGCGCCCGGCGACGCAGATCCACCTGACTCCACCGAGGAGCCGCATGTCCAAGCCCGTCCTCATGACCGTCGACGACGACCCGGGCGTGTCCCGGGCGGTGGCGCGCGACCTGCGCCGCCGCTACGGCAGCGACTTCCGCGTGGTCCGCGCCGAGTCCGGGGCGGACGCCCTGGACGCGCTGCGCGAGCTGACGCTGCGCGGGGAGCCGACGGCGGCGATCCTGGCCGACTACCGGATGCCCGGGATGAACGGCGTGGAGTTCCTGGAGCAGGCGATGGACGTCGCCCCCCGGGCCCGCCGCGCGCTGCTCACGGCCTACGCCGACACCGACGCCGCGATCCGGGCCATCAACGTCGTGGACGTCGACCACTACCTGCTCAAGCCGTGGGAGCCGCCGGAGGAGAAGCTCTACCCGGTGGTCGACGCGCTGATCGAGACCTGGCGCGCCGTCGGGGACCGGTCGGTGGAGGAGACCAAGGTGCTCGGGCACCGCTGGTCGGCCGCGTCGTTCGCCGCGCGCGACTTCCTGGCCCGCAACTCGGTGCCCTACCGCTGGTACAACATCGAGGAACCCGACGGCGCCCGGCTGCTCGCCGCCGCCGGCGCGACGGCGGACGACGTGCCGGTCGTGGTCACCCCCGACGGCAACGCGCTCAAGTCGCCGTCGGAGGCCGAGATCGCCACGGCCGTCGGCCTGACCACCACCCCGGCCACCGACTTCTACGACCTCATCGTCATCGGCGGCGGCCCGGCCGGGCTGGGCAGCGCGGTGTACGGGGCGTCGGAGGGCCTGCGGACGGTGCTGGTCGAGCGGCAGGCGACCGGCGGGCAGGCCGGGCAGAGCTCGCGGATCGAGAACTACCTCGGCTTCCCCGACGGCGTGTCGGGCGCCCAGCTGACCGACCGCGCCCGCCGGCAGGCCGCCAAGTTCGGCACCGAGGTCCTGACGGCCCGCGACGTCGTCGGCCTGGAGGCGCGCGGCTCGGCGCGGGTCGTGAAGTTCGGCGACGGCACCGAGATCGCCGCGCACAGCGTCGTGCTGGCGATGGGGGTGTCCTACCGCGCGCTGGACGCGCCGGGCGTCGCCGAGCTCACCGGCCGCGGCATCTACTACGGCTCTGCCCAGACCGAGGCGCCCACCTGCCGGGGCCTCGACGTCTACATCGTCGGCGGGGCGAACTCGGCGGGCCAGGCCGCGGTGTTCTTCTCCCGGCACGCCAAGACGGTGACGCTGCTCGTGCGCGGGGCGTCGCTGGAGGCGTCGATGTCGTACTACCTGATCCGGCAGCTCGACGCGATCGAGAACGTCAGCGTGCGCACCCGCACGCAGGTCGTCGAGGCCCAGGGGGACGACCACCTGGAGCGGCTCGTGCTGTGCAACAGCGAGACCGGGGAGCAGGAGACCGTCGAGTCCGGTCCGATGTTCATCTTCATCGGCGCGGCGCCGCGGACGGACTGGCTCGACGGGGTCGTCCTGCGCGACCCCCGGGGCTTCGTCCGCACCGGGCCGGACCTGCTGACCGAGGGCAAGCCCCCGGCCGGCTGGTCGCTTCCCCGCGAGCCGTACTACCTGGAGTCGAGCGTGCCGGGGGTGTTCGTGGCCGGCGACGTCCGCGCCGAGTCGGTCAAGCGCGTCGCCTCGGCCGTCGGCGAGGGTGCGATGGCCGTGACGCTGGTGCACCGCTACCTCGCCGAGCAGTGACGCGGCGGGGGGTGATCGACGCCATGGCGCCGGTCGCCCCCCTGCGGCCCCGCGGGGGGCGTGGCGGCGGGGGAGCGGGGAACCCCGCCGCGCGGATCGGGGGGCGGAGCGCGAGGGTGGGCACATGAGCGAGGAACCGGCCCGGTACACCGGCGGCGCCCGGGGCGACGGGCCGCCCAGCCCGCAGCCCCCGGACCGGGACCCGGCGCGGCCGTGGCGCACCGAGGGCGTGCCGCCGACCCCCGACCCGGACAAGCCGGCGCCGAACCGCCGCCGGTGGCTGCGGCTGCTCCCGCTCCTGCTGCTCGGCTACCTCGTGGCCTTCGGCCTGCTGACGCTGCAGGACATGAGCAGGGCCGCCGTGACGGTCTCCTACACCGAGTTCACCGCGCAGGTGCAGGGCGGCAACGTCGCCGAGGTGTTCGCCCGCGGCGAGTCGATCGAGGGCACCCTGCGCCAGGGCCGCCCGGTCCCCGGCGACCAGGGCAAGAGCTACACCGAGTTCGTCACCGAGCGCCCGGTCTTCGCCCAGGACGACCTGCTGGGCCAGCTGCGCGCGTCCGGCACGACGGTGCGGGCCACCCCGGTCGTCACCCAACGCGGGGCGCTGTCGAACCTGCTGATCTCGTTCGGCCCGATCCTGCTGCTCGTCGCGTTCTACGTGTGGCTGTTCCGCCGCCAGCAGCAGTTGGGCGCGGGTGGTGGTCTCCTGGGCGGGGGGAAGCGCAGCCGCCGGGTCGACCCGGACAAGGTCCGCGCGACGTTCGCGGACGTCGCGGGCATCGACGAGGTCGAGGCCGAGGTCGGCGAGGTCGTCGACTTCCTGCGCGAGCCCGACAAGTACCGCCGCCTGGGCGCGCGGGCGCCGCGGGGCGTGCTGCTGGTCGGCGCCCCCGGCACCGGCAAGACGCTGCTGGCCCGGGCCACCGCCGGTGAGGCGGGCGTCCCGTTCTTCTCGGCCAGCGCGTCCGAGTTCATCGAGATGATCGTCGGCGTCGGCGCGCAGCGGGTGCGCGAGCTGTTCGCCGAGGCCCGCAAGGTCGCGCCCGCGATCATCTTCATCGACGAGATCGACACGATCGGCCGCGCCCGCGGCGGCGCGCAGTCGTTCGGCGGGCACGACGAGCGCGAGCAGACGCTCAACCAGATCCTCACCGAGATGGACGGGTTCTCCGGCTCCGAGGGCGTGATCGTGATGGCCGCGACGAACCGGGCCGAGGTGCTCGACCCGGCGCTGCTGCGGCCCGGCCGGTTCGACCGCACGATCGTGGTGAACCCGCCGGACCTCAAGGGCCGCCGGCAGATCCTGCAGGTGCACACCCGCGCCGTCCCGCTGGCCGCCGACGTCGACCTCGCGCAGGTCGCGCGGACCACGCCCGGGATGACGGGCGCGGACCTGGCCAACCTCGTCAACGAGGCCGCGCTGACCGCCGCCCGCGGCGGCGGCGAGGCCGTCACCTCCCGCGACTTCGCCCAGGCCCTGGAGCGGATCCAGCTCGGCGCCGAGCGCGACGTCGTCATGCCGCTCGAGGAGCGCCGCCGCACCGCCTACCACGAGGCCGGGCACGCCCTGCTCGGCATGCTCCAGCCGGGCGCGGACCCGGTCCGCAAGGTCTCCATCATCCCGCGCGGCCGGGCGCTGGGCGTCACGCTGTCCACCCCGGAGACCGACCGCTACGGCTACGACCGGGAGTACCTGCGCGGGCGGATCATCGGCGCGCTGGGCGGGATGGCCGCCGAGCAGGAGGTGTTCGACGTCGTCACCACCGGTGCGGAGAGCGACCTGGAGAACGCCACCCGGATCGCCCGGTCGATGGTCGGCCGGTGGGGGATGTCGGAGCGCATCGGCCCGGTGTCGGTGCTGCCGGCCGACGGCGACCCGCGGACGAGCGGGGTGTCCAGCGAGCTGCTCGACGCCGTCGACGCCGAGGTCCGCCGGATCAGCGAGGACTGCTACGCCGAGGCCCGCCGGCTCCTGCGCGACAACCGCGACCGGTTGGACGCGGTCGTCGTGCGCCTGCTCGAGCGCGAGACCCTCGACGAGGCCGAGGTCTACGCGGCCGCCGGCCTCCCGCGGAGCACGCCCGCCGCGGCGCCGGACCCGGAGGTGGCCCCGCCCGTCGGCTCGTCGGCGCACCGGTAGCGGGCCCGTCCGAAGGTTGATCCACAGGACCCGCGGGAGCGGGTTACCCTCGGCGCCGTACCCCGCCGTCGCCCGCGGGGCCGGCGTCGGGAGGGCCAGTGACCGCTGCGGACACCACCGGGACCGACCGACGGATCCCGCCGGACGAGCTGCGCGAGCTGTTCCTCTTCGAGCACCTCGACGACGAGCAGCTGCGCTGGGTGTGCGAGCACGGCGACGTCGTCGACGTGCCGGCCGGGCACGAGCTGTCCACCGAGGGCGCCCCCGCCGAGTGCTTCTTCGTGCTGCTGCGCGGCGAGCTGACGATGACCCGGCTGGTCGGCGCCGAGCAGGTCGAGATCATCCGCACCGACCACCGCGGGTCCTACTGCGGCGCGGTGCAGTTCTACGTCGGCGACCAGGTCGACCAGACCTACGGCGCCACGGTGCGCACCACGACCGACGCGACGTTCCTCGCCCTGCGCGCGCGGGAGTTCGCGGTGGTGTTCCGCCGGTGGTACCCGATGGCGGTGCACCTGCTGCAGGGGATGTTCCTCGGCCAGCGCAACACCGCGTCCGTGATCGGCCAGCGCGAGCGGCTGCTGGCACTGGGCAAGCTCTCCGCCGGGCTCACCCACGAGCTCAACAACCCCGCGGCCGCCGCCGGCCGGGCCGCCCACGACCTGCGCGAGCGGGTGGCCGGCATGCGCCACAAGCTGGCCATGATCGCCGACGGCACGCTGGACCGCACCCAGCTCAAGCAGCTC
>DASVUG010000268.1:0-8677 GCA_036387155.1 Pseudonocardia sp.
AGCGCCAACCAGGTGCGCATCAGGCGGCGGCCGGCGTCGACCCGGCCCTCGCCCGAGCGGCGCACGGCGACGAGCACGCTGCCGTCCGTCCGCAGCAGGCCGCGGGCGGACGCGGCGAGCAGGGCGCCCAGCCCCAGCCGGCGGACGACGGCGGGGACGCGCAGCGCCGCGTCCAGGAACCGGGCCTCGAACCGGGACAGCTCCAGGGCCCGGTCGGTGAGCCCGTCCAGGTGGTACCGGGGGTGGCGCGGGTGGAGCCGCAGCCACTCGCGCAGCTCGTGGGCGACGGCGGGGGTGCCGAACAGCCACCGGTCGGCGACCCCCAGCTCCGCCGCAAGCGCACGGGCCGGGACGTGGACGAGACCCGGTTCCAGCGTCGCGAGCACCTCGTCCGGCACGGCGCCGGGGGCGTGGCGCCCGCGCGCCGTCCGCCGGGCCCGGACGTCCGCGGCGGTGAACGGCGTCGCGTACACCGCGTCGGCGGCGACCAGCCGGACCGGTGGGCCGCACACCGCTCCGGTCTCCGGCGCGACGGGCAGCCCCGCGTCCGCCGCCACGACCAGGCAGCACTCGACGAAGGCGCCGAGGCCGAGCTCGAGGTCGCGGGCGGTCGGGTCCGACCGGGGCAGCGACCGGGCCGGGTCGACGTCGACGGCGACGTTGGCCGGGCCGTACTCCAGCACCCACGGCTGGGTGTTGTGCGCGCTGGGCGCCCGGCGGAACTCCGCCTCCCGCGCGCGCAGCTGCTCGACCCAGGTCATCCCGGCTCCCCCGGCGCGGAGCGCTCGTAGAACGTGTGGCCGTGCAGCGGGCGGCCGCCGGCGCGGCGGTACGACGCCGCGGACGCCGGGTTGTCCCGCTCGACGAAGGTGCTGCGCAGGTGGCGGTAGCCCCCGGCGCGCAGGCCGCGGTGCAGCTCGCGGGACAGCAGGGTGAGGTGGCCGCGCCCCTGCTCGTCGGGCACCGTCCCCTTGATCACCAGGACGGCGTCGCGCCGGTACCGGCGCCGGGTGGCCAGCAGCCGGAGCTGGTTCACGGTCCCGAGCCGCCCGCCCACCGCCATCAGGAACTCCGAGACGTCGGGCACCGCCACCACGAACGCGACCGGCCGCCCGGCCTTCTCGAGCCACAGCAGGAGCCGCTCGTCCAGCAGGAACGCCAGGCCGTCGGTCTGGGCGGCGAGCTGCTCTGCCGAGATGTCGGTGTAGTACGGCAGCTGCGCGAAGCTCGCGTTGAGCATCTCCCGCAGGATCGGCAGCTGGCGGCGCAGGTGCCGGCGCGAGCCGTGGCGGACGACCAGGCCCTCGGCGGCCATCCGCGCGTCGTCGACGGCGAAGCCGCCGTCCGGCGGCGCGCCGGGCACGTCGACGATCCAGGTGTCGGCCTCGAACCGCCGCGTGAAGCCGTGCCGCTCGTAGGCCGCGGGGTAGTGCGGCGGGTTCCAGGCGGAGTCGACGAACCCGCGCTCGGCGAACCCGGAGGTGATCACCCCGCCGGTCTGGTTCGGCAGCAGCGCGACCGGGCCGAACAGCGGGCGGCCCCCCGCCCGCGCGGCGACGGCGTCGACCAGCGCGGCGAACACGGCGTCGTCGTCGGCGAACTCGGTGTGGCCGAACAGCTGGCGCGGCCCGACCTTCGCGTCGAACGCCGCGTCGCGGTGCACGCTCGTCCGCCCGACGACCGCGGCACCGTCGCGGACCAGCAGCAGCTCCGCGGTGCGGGCGTGGGCCGCGATCGTCGCCGCCGGGAGCGGCACGTAGGAGCCACGGGGGTGCAGCCGCAGCGGCAGGTCGACGAAGGCGCGCAGGTCGGCGCGCGACGCGACCGGCTCGACCCGCAGCGCGGTCATCCCCGGTGCACCGGTGGGCCCTCGACGCCCTGTGCGGCCTCCCGGGCCAGCGGCGTGAACGTCGGGATGTGCCCCATCGTGGGGCCCTCGGCCCGCCAGATCCCGTTGCTGTAGCCCTCGGGCTCGGCGGTGTAGAGGCGGATGTAGCCGCCCGTCGCGTTCCGGGTGCCGTGGTCGGTGACCCAGCACATCAGGTCGCGGTGGTGGCGGCTGCGGGCGAAGGTCAGCAGCGCGTCGCGGTCGCTGAAGAAGGCGATGGTGCCGAGGGTGAAGGGGAACTCGTAGTAGACCGTGTGCCAGCGGTAGCCCGTCATGCGCTTCATCTGGCGGACCATCCGGAACCACGTGCGGGTCAGCGTCAGGATCGACCGCGGGCCGCGGTAGCGCGTCGCGCCGACGAACATCGCCGTGGCCTGCCCGACCGGCGGGGCGGCGGAGAAGTCGCGCGTCCTCACGTCCGGATCCCCTCCTGCCGCCCCGGCACCAGGTACACGTTCTTGATCCTCGACGACGCGCCGGCGAACGGGCCGGCCCCGAACGCGTGCACGGCGACGCGCAGGTCGCCCGCCGAGGGGTCCTCCGCCAGCGATTCGGCGAAGTCCCGGCTGACCGCGGCCAGGTGGGCGAGCACGCCCGCCCGGCAGCGCCGCGCGAGCTCGGCCCGGTCGGCCTCCGAGGGCGCCGCGCCGTCGCGCAGCTGCAGGTGCACCACCGCGCGCGACTCGAGGTCGGCGTCCTCCTCGAGCTCCAGGCGGAAGCCCTCCAGCAGGTGGGCGAGCGGGTTGCCGGCGTAGAGGCCGTACTCGACGTCCTGGGGGTAGAGGTTGGCGCCCATGTAGGACACGGTGCTGTCGCGCCGGCCGAACAGGAACAGCAGCGGCAGCCGCATCCGGTCGGTCCGCCACGCCCGCCGCGCGTCCTCGCGGGCCTCGACCGGGATCGCCGCCATGACCTGCGGGAACGAGCGGAGCACGGCCTCGTCGCCGACGCCGTAGCGCAGCTTCGGGGTCAACACGGCGGTGGAGTTGACCGTGCAGAGCAGCTCGCCGTCGGCCGTGGTCTCCAGGTAGGTCTCCAGCGGGTTGTACTGGAACACCATCGGCAGCCGGTCCTCCTCCGGCCCGAGCAGGGCGGCGCGCAGCGCGGCGTCCGCGCGCAGCCGCCGCCGCAGCCACACCGTCAGGTCCGTCTCGCCCGCCATCCCGATCGTCAGGTCGCTCGCCCCGTAGCCGGAGCGCACCTTGGCGAAGCGCTCCTCCAGGTAGTCGCGCAGCGCCTCGGTCATGCCCTCGCCGCCCACCAGCCCGCTGATCCGGTACCGCGCCCACGGGAAGCCCTCGGCGTCGAGCAGGTCGCGCAGGTGCTTGAGGAAGGGCGGGTAGGCCGTGACGATGTAGTCGAAGCCCGGCCCGAAGTGGACCAGCGTGTCGACGATCTTGCGCAGGTCCGGCCCGGTGTTCTTGACCATCGCCACCCGGGCCATGGCGATGCCGGTGTTCGTGCCCGTGGCCCAGGCGCCCATCGAGTAGGCGTTGATCACGAACCGGCGCCGGGACGGGAAGACCATCGTGGTGAACCCGGCGAGGTTCTTGTGCACCGACCGCAGCTCCCGGCGGCTGCGCACCCAGTTGTACGGCTGCCCGGACGACCCGGACGACTCGTCGACGACGCTGCCCACCACCTGCAGCGCCCCGCCGCGGCAGCGCTGCTCCTCGGGGTAGGCACGGACGTAGTTCTGCTTGTCCGTCGGCGGGTAGGACTCCAGCCGGAACCAGCGGAAGTCCCAGCCGTTGCGCGTGAGGAACTCCCGGTACGCCGGCACCTCGAGCGAGGCGAACTGGCAGGTCATCCAGGCGTGCAGCCGGGCGAAGCGGCCCATCCACGGCCGGTAGTGGCGCGCCATGAGCCGCCAGACCGCCGGGTGGGCCCGGTAGAGGGTGTAGAGCCAGGTCAGCGCCACGTTCGCGACCCGCAGGCTCCACTGCCGGAGGACGGTCACGCGGTCACCCTAGAGCCCATTACCCGCCGGTAACCGGGTGCCACCACCACGGTCGGTCAGCTGCCCACGCCCTCGCCGAGGTAGGCCTCCTGCACGCGCGGGTCGGCCAGCAGCTCCCGGCCGGTGCCCGACAGGGTGGTGCGGCCCAGGTCGATAACGTAGGCCCGGTCGGACAGCGCGAGCGCCGACAGCGCGTTCTGCTCGACGAGCAGGACGGTGGTGCCCTCGGCCCGCAGCTCCTGGATCGTCGAGAAGATCTTCTGGGTCATGATCGGCGAGAGGCCCATCGACGGCTCGTCGAGCATCAGCACCGCCGGCCGCGACATCATCGCCCGCCCGATCGCCAGCATCTGCTGCTCGCCGCCGGAGAACAGGCCCGCCTTGTTCTGGCGCCGCTCCCCCAGCACCGGGAACAGCGAGTAGACGTGGTCCATGTCCTCGCGGATGCCGGCCTCGTCGGAGCGGGTGTAGGCGCCCAGCCGCAGGTTCTCCTCCACCGTCATGCGGGAGAAGAGCTTGCGGCCCTCGGGGCTGTGCGCCACCCCCCGGGCCAGGATCTCGTGCGCGGGCAGCCGGTGGATCGGCTCGCCGTCGAGCAGCACCTCGCCCGACACCGCCCGCAGCAGGCCCGACAGCGTGCGCAGCGTGGTGGTCTTGCCCGCCCCGTTGCTGCCGATCAGGCTGACGATCTGGCCCTTCTCGACCTCGAAGGAGACACCGCGCACGGCCTGGATCGCGCCGTAGGCCACGACCAGGTCGCGGACCTGCAGGAAACTCATGGGTGGACGTCCTTGCGGTGGGGGTCGGCCCGGTGGAGGTCGGCGATGTGCGAGCCGGTGGTCGGCGAGCCCGCCCCGTCGCGGGCCCCGTCGACCGGGTCGGCCGGGGCCTCGGTGGCACCGGCACCGTCACCGTCACCGCCGTGCAGCTGGGCCTCGACCTCCTCGGGCGGGGCGCCCAGGTAGGCCTCGACGACGCGCGGGTCGCCGCGCACCTCGTCCGGCGTGCCCGCCACCAGGAGCTCGCCCTGCACCAGCACGAGCACCCGGTCGCACAGGGTGAAGATGAACTTGGTGTCGTGCTCGATGACGACCACGGAGACGCCGAGGTCCCGGATCTTGAAGATGAGCTGCCGGGTGCCCTCGGTCTCCTGGGCGTTCATGCCGGCGGTCGGCTCGTCGAGCAGCAGCACCGCCGGGTCGGTGGCCAGCGCGCGGGCGATCTCGAGGCGGCGCTGGTCGCCGTAGGGCAGGTTGCGGGAGAGCTCGTCGCCGAACCGGGCGAGCCCGACGAACTCCAGGAGCTCCCGGCTGCGCTCGCGGGCGGCCGCCTCGCTGCGGCGGAACTTGGGGCCGTGCAGCAGCGACGACAGCGGGCTCTGCTCCATCCGCACGTGCCGCCCGACCAGCACGTTCTCCTCCGCCGTCATCGACGGGAAGAGCCGGATGTTCTGGAACGTCCGCGCGATGCCCTTCTCGGTGACCCGCGCCGGGTCCTGCGGCAGGCGCGCGCCGCGCAGCGACACCGTGCCCGCCGTGGGGGCGTACAGGCCCGTCAGGCAGTTGAAGAACGTCGTCTTGCCCGCGCCGTTCGGGCCGATCAGCCCGATGATCTGGCCCTCGTGCAGCGCGAACGACACGTCGTTGAGCGCCCGGAGGCCGCCGAACTGCATCGTGACGCCGTCCGCGACGAGGATCGGCGACCCGCCGGTGCGCTCCGGCGCCACGGCCTCCGCGGTGCTCACGCCGGCACCTCCGTCCGCGGCGTCGGGCCGGTGTCCCGCCCCGAGGTGCCCTCGACGAGGTGATCGTCGGCGGGGTCGTGGGCCAGCTCGGCGCGACGGTGCCGGTCGGGCACCAGACCCTGCGGGCGGAACCGCATGATCAGCACGAGCGCGATGCCGAAGAGCAGCAGCCGGTAGTCGGCGAACTCGCGCAGCTTCTCGGGCAGGGTGAACAGCAGCGCGGCGCCGAGCACCGCGCCGGGCACCGTGCCCATCCCGCCGAGGACGACGGCGGCGAGCAGCGTCACCGACTCGGTGAACCGGAAGCTCTCGTAGGACACCGTGCCGGTCTTGTGCGCGAAGAACGCCCCGGCGAAGCCGGCCAGCGTCGCCCCGGTGAGGAAGGCCAGGATCTTGATCGGGCCCGTCCGGATGCCCATGGCCCGGGCGGCGTCCTCGTCCTCCCGGATCGCGATCCAGGCCCGGCCCAGGCGCGACTCCTTGAGGTGGCTGAACACCAGCATGACGAGCGCGACGATCAGCACGATGAGCACGTAGTACAGGACACCGGCGGGCAGCCGCAGCCCGCCGACGGCGATCCGGTCGGAGAACCGGGTGCCGAACAGCTCGACCTGCGGGATGCCCGGGATGGCGTTCGAGCCGCCGGTCAGCCCGCCGATGTTGTTCTGCGCGCTGCGCACGAAGATCTCGCCGAAGGCGAGGGTGACGATCGCGAGGTAGTCGCCGCGCACCCGCAGCGTCGGCGACCCGACGATCGCGCCGAAGATCCCCGCCACGACCGCGCAGATGATCATGACCACGGGGAACGGCAGCGCGATGTCGAACCGCGCGGCGCCGGCGCCGGACAGGTTCGCCGCGACGATCGCGCCGATCCCGAGGAAGGCCACGTACCCGAGGTCGAGCAGGCCGGCGAGGCCGACGACGATGTTGAGCCCGATGGCCGTGGCGGCGTAGACGCCGATGTTGGCCGCCACCGTCATCCAGTACTCGGTGCCGGCCGGCGTCAGCGGGAGCGCCAGCGCGACCACGAGCAGCACCAGCACGGAGAACAGGCGGTGCCGCTCCGACAGCGCGGTGATCCAGGTCAGCAGGCCCGAGGCGTGCAGCGCGGCGAAGAAGCCGCCCAGCGCGCCGAGGAAGGACAGGAACACCGCGCCCGAGAACGGGTTCGCCGCGCCCCCCTGCCCGCCGCTGGTCAGCACCGCGGCGACGACGAACAGCAGCGCCAGGTAGGCGAGCAGCAGGACGCCGCGCTCCACCCACGGGTTCAGCTGCCGCCGCCACTCCGGCCGCGGCTCGATCCCGCCGGCGTGCGCGCCGAGGAGCAGCAGCACGCCGCCGACCAGGGCGACGATCGCGCCGAACGCCACGGCGCCGTCCGACGCCGTGATCGCGCCCAGCCCGCCGCCCTGGACGGCGATGTAGAGCCCGTTCAGCACGGAGACGGCGATGACGCCCCACGCGAGCCCGCGCAGGATGCGACCGCGCGCCGGTACGGCGACCAGCGCGAGGACGATCGCGGCGAGCCCGAAGAGCACCAGGTGCAACCGGAACCCCGTCACGCCGAACGGGGCCACGAAGAACTGCAGCGACGCCTTCTCCGGGTACGGGCCGCGGTTGAGCACGAAGGTCACCCAGGGCAGGTACGCCCCGACGACCGTGACGACGCCGCCGGCCACACGCGCCGCGGTCGCGCGGGGCGCGAGCGGTGCGGCGAGCCGGTCCAGCCGCCCGCCGGGCTGCGGCGGGGGCACGTTCGTCCGCGCACCGGCCGGGCTGGTCGCCCGGGTCCCTGCGCTGTCCGTGCGCGTGGTCATGCCCGTACCCTCTCCGACTCGCCGAAGAACCCCTGCGGCCGGAAGACCAGCACCGCGATGAGCACGACGAAGATCCAGACGTAGTCGTACGCGGTGCCGCCGGGCAGGTACTGGCCGCCGAGCGTCTTGACCAGCCCGATCACGATACCGCCGACGACGGCGCCCTTGAGGTTGCCGATCCCGCCGAGCACCGCGGCGGTGAAGGCGAACAGGCCGTTCTGCAGGCCGATGTCGCTGTTGATGAAGCCCAGGTCCGTGCCGTAGAGGATGCCGGCCACCCCGGCGAGCACCGCGCCGAGCACGAAGGTCAGCACGATGATGCGGTCGGTGTCCACGCCCATCAGCCGGGCGGTGTCCGGGTCCTGCGAGACCGCGCGCATGGCCCGGCCCATCCGCGAGTTGCTGACGAACGACGACAGCGCGTAGGCCAGGACGAGGGACACGACGATGATCAGCAGCCCCGTCCAGCGCAGCGGCACCGTCCCGCCCGGTACCGGGACCTCGACCGTCCCCTGGACGAAGACCCGGGGGAACGGCAGCGCCGCCGTCGCGCCCGGGTAGAAGTTGCGGATGAGCTCCTGCAGCGCGACCGACACGCCCAGCGCGGTGATCAGCGGGGCGAGCTTCGGGGCGCCGCGCAGCGGCCGGTAGGCGAAGCGCTCCAGGAGCACGCCCACGGCGGTCGACACGGCCGCGCCCACGACGAGCAGCAGCGGCAGCGCGAGGTACCACTGCTGTTGGACGAACGTCGGCAGCAGGTAGGTGAACACCGCCAGCCCGCCGTAGGCGCCGACCATGAAGATCTCGCCGTGCGCGAAGTTGATCAGCTGGATGATCCCGTAGACCATCGTGTAGCCCAACGCGATCAGCCCGATCAGCGAGCCCAGGATCAGCCCGTTCACGATCTGGGACAGGAACGTGGTCAGCAAGGGTGCCCCTCCACGACCGGGCGGGGACGGGCGCTGCCCGCCCCCGCCGATGACATTGCGGTGGTCCTACCTCGAACCCGTCAGGGCGCGAAGCTGCCCGTCGACCCCTCGACCGGGGCGAAGTCGTCACCCTGGACCGTGTAGACCGTGAGCACCTTGTTCGTCGTGTCGCCGTACTGGTCGAACGCGACCGGGCCGCCGGCCCCCTGCAGGTTCGTCGACTGCACGTTCTGCACCACGGTCTTGCGGGTGTCCTCGCTCCAGGTGCCACCCTGGACGGCCTTGGCGAGGGCGTCGATGATCACGTTGGTGGCGTCGTAGGTGAAGGCGCCGTACGCG
>DASVUG010000269.1:0-10304 GCA_036387155.1 Pseudonocardia sp.
GCCCAGGAGCAGGACCGCGACGCCCTGCACGCCCCGCTGCCGCTGCTCGCCGGTCAGGAGCTCGCTCACGCGCCCGAGGCCGGGCACGGCGTACCAGAGGACGCCGCGCACCTGCTCGGGCCGCACCCACTGCGGGTCCGGCGCGTCGTTGGCGTCGCCCTTGGTCCGGAAGCGCAGGCGCCCGTCGGGGTGGCGGGCGATCGCGACGACGCGGTGGGTCGCGACCGCCGGCCGCCCGGACGCGAGCTGGAAGGTCATCACCGCGCCCAGCCGGACGTCGTCGGCGGCCACCGGCCGCACGACGATCAGCGTCCCCGGCGGGTAGGCGGGACGCATCGACCCGGTCAGGACGCTGTAGGGCGTGGCGCCGGTGGCCCGCGGGACCAGCACCGCCGCCGCCAGGACGAACGCGGCGGCCAGCAGCACCCCCGCGACGAGCACCGCGCGGGCGAACCGCGCGGTCGCCCGGGCGCGGGAGGGCGCCGGGGCCGCCCGGTGCCGCACGTGGGTGACGACCATGGTGGGGACCCCAGCCGCCCGTCAGCCGTCGTGGGTCTGGGTCGCGGTCACCGACACGCTGTTGAGGGTGGCGGTGAGCGCCTGGCTCGCGTTCGTCGCGGCCGGCCCGTCGAACGTGACCCGCAGCGTCGCCGCGATCTCGTTGGTCGCCCCCGTGTCGTCGGCCGCCGTGACGTGCGCGCGCGTGGCGCCGCCGACGGTGAACGACGCGCTCGGCGAGAGCTGCGCGGTGAGGGCGTTCGGCGCGGCGAAGGCCGCGGTGCTGACGCCCAGGTCGGCCCCGAGGTGCGCGCCCCGGGCGATCAGGTCGATCGTGCAGGTCTTGGTCAGCACGTCCCCGGGCACGACCAGCTGGTTGGTGAAGGGCACGTTGCCGTCCAGCACCCAGCCGGCGCCGCACGCCGGCGTGCCGAGCTTCAGCTCGCCCGAGGTCATCGGGGTGCCGGCGACGGTCTCGGTGTCGTTCCAGTAGGCGAGCGTCCCCGCGCCCCCGGTCAGCAGCACCGCCGCGACGACCGCCGCGGCGGCGCCCCTCGTCCTGTTCGTCATCTCGCCCTCCGGTCCCGGATCCCGTGTCCGGCGACGGAGATCATCGCCGCCCGGTCGCCGGCGGGCAGGGCGATGTCACTTATCGTGCCCGAACAAGTGCTTCTCGTAACAGAGAGTCGTGGTTGCCGCGGGGCAGCAGTGATCATCGCGAGGGCCTGTGGCAGGGTCGCCCTGCTTCCACCTCCACGAAGGAGTCGCTGTGCGCCCGACCATCCAGGTCGCCTTCGACGCGGCCGACCCGCACCGGCTCGCCGCGTTCTGGGCCGAGGCGCTGGACTACGTCGTCGAGGACCACACCGACGTCGTCAGGCAGCTCCTCGCGGTCGGTCAGCTGCGCGACGACGAGGCCGTCGTCGACGGGGACCGGTGGGCGTTCCGGGACGTCGCGACGTGCGTCGACCGGCTCGGGACGGGGCCGCGGCTGTTCTTCCAGCGCGTGCCCGAGCCCAAGGCGGCCAAGAACCGGGTGCACCTGGACCTGCAGGTCGGCGCGGACGCGGCGCCGGCGGAGGTCCGGCGGCTGGTCGCGCTGGGCGCGACGGTGGCCTGGGAGACCGCGGACCGGGGCCCCGTCACCACCACCCTGCGCGACCCCGAGGGCAACGAGCTCTGCGTGAGCTGACGCCCGTCGCCGCTCACGGCGGCGGGAGCGTCGCCGGGTTCGCCCCGCGGCGCTCCCGGTAGCTCGCGTCGGGCTCGGCGAAGCCGAACCGGGCGTAGAGCCCGTGCGCGTCGCGGGTGTGCAGCGCCCACCGGAACCCGTGCCCCGGGCCCTCGTCGACCATGAACCGGACCAGCGCCACCCCGAGCCCCCGGCCCCGCACCGCCCGCTCGACGTAGACGTCGGCGAGGTAGGCGAACCCCACCCCGTCCGACACCGCCCGCCCGAACCCGACGGTCGCGCCCGCCGCGTCGTACGCCCCGACGACCCGCCACGCCCCGTCGACCTGCCGCTCGACCTGCTCGCGGGTGCGCCAGCGGCCCCAGTAGGCCTCCGTCGACAGGTAGCGCCAGACGGCGTCCCGGTCGACGCGCAGCGGGTCGTCGTCGAGCTCGAAGGAGTCGTGGCGGACGATCACCCCGGCATTGTGGCGGCAGACGGTGGGGACCGGGTCGTGCACGGGTGAACACGGTGTCGGGCGGGGTATGCAGGGGCGGAAGCTGTGATCATCGATGAGATGCTTCCGCCGGCCTGATCCACGACGAACGGAGATCGACATGGCTGTCGAGATGAACCTCGACTCCCTCCTGGACAAGGAGTACGAGAGCAAGACGCTGGCCGAGCTCCTCAAGGCGCCCGTCAGCGCGCTGTCGGGTGTCAGCGACAGCGACGCGCAGCACCTCAAGGACGCTTTCAACATCAAGACGATCGGCGACCTCGGCAAGAACAAGTTCTTCCGGGCCGCCACGCTCATCAGCCAGCTCCACGACGCCGGCGCCAAGTAGCCCGAGCGGGGCCACCGTCGCGACGTCCGCGCCGCGGCGGTGGCTCGCGGCGTGGCACCCCCGACGGCCTCGTCGGACGTGCTACTCGCAGGCGATGCCGTCGTGGTCGTTGTCGAGGCCGTACTCGTCCGAGCCGATGACGCTCACGGGCCCCCTGACGTACTTCGGTCCGTTCCCGCTGCCGCCCGCGCAGTCGACGTCCGACGCGACGGGCACGCAGGGGGAGTAGTTCGCGTTGCAGCCCGAGCCGCCCGCCTCCGGGGGCTGCGCACGCTCCGCCGCCCGCCGGGACGGCGGCGGATCGGCCGCCGGGGTCCGCGGCGCCGGCCGTTCGGCGGTCGTGCGAGCCCGTGTCGCCGGGTCCGGCGGAGCGACCGGTCGGGCGGTCGCCGAGCGCCGCGCCGCCGGGACGGCGGTCGAGGACGTCACCCCCGCGAGCGCCGCCGCCCCACCGGTGCCGGGCGCCTCCGCCGCGGGGGTCGCCGTCGGGACCGCCGGGTTCACCGCGGCCGACGCGCTCGCCGGCTCCGCCTTCGCGGCCGCCGCGGTCGCGTCGGTCCGGCCGCCGTTGCCGATCGCCGAGACGAGCGTGAGCACGCCGACGACCGCCGCTCCGGCCCAGACCGCGCGGCGCCCCGGGCGGGCCCACCGCCCGCCCGGTCCGGGTCCCGGCGGCGGAACGACCGCGGTGGGCGGGGAGGAGGGCGGCGGGACCGGGCGGCGCGGGAAGGCGCGGCCGGGCGGTGCGAGGTGCGGCGCCGGCGGGACCGGCCCGACGGCGGTCGGCGCGTGGCGCGGCGGGCCGGCGACGACCGGGCCGGCTCCGGGTGACGGGTACCGCGGCAGGACGCCCGTCGGGGCCGGGCGGGGCACGGGCACGGTCACCGGGTCGACGCGGTCGTCGTCGACGGCGGGCAGGCGCAGCTCCACCTGCACCCCGCGGTGGTCGAGCCGCAGCTGCGCCTCGCACCCGGCCCGCCGGCCGCGCGCCGCCAGGGCGTCGATCAGGGGCAGGTACCGCCGGGACATCTGCCGGGTCAGCTCACCCACCCGCCGCCCGTCGAGCCCGACCTCGACGCCGCGTTCCCCCGCGTACTTGCCCGCGCCGATCGTGCAGGGCCGCAGGCCGACCACCACGGGCCCGCTGCGTCCGGCGAGGACGTCCTGGTGGTGCTCCTCGCGGGTCACCGCGACCGTCCGCTCGGCGGCCAGCAGCACCGTCTCGCCGGACGGCGGAGCGGGCGGGGGGACCGGCCGGGGGCCGTCGGTGGACCCGGGGACGAGCGACATGCGGCACTCCAGCGGCTGGCGACGTGACCTCCCCGTAGTCGTCGCCGTGCGCGCACCGTTACACCGCGTACCCGATCCGGCGGGTCGGCTCCACCGCGCGTCCGGTTCCCCCTCGCCCGGCCGCGCGCTCGCGGCCCCGCAGGGCGGGCGGGCCCGGGTAGGGTCGCCGCGTGCCCCGCATCGAGGTGGACGTCGACCCGGCGGAGGTCGGCTTCGACGCGGACCGGCTGGCCCGGATCGACCGCCACTACCGCCGCTACGTCGACGACGGCCTGCTGCCCGGCTGGACGGTCGTCGTCACCCGGCACGGCCGGGTCGCCCACGTGGGCCACCACGGCCACCGCGACGTCGAGGCCGGCCTGCCGGTCACCGCCGACACCCTCTGGCGGATCTACTCGATGACCAAGCCGGTCACCTCGGTCGCGGCGATGATGCTCTACGAGCAGGGCGAGCTGGAGCTGACGGACCCGATCGCGCGCTGGATCCCGGCGTTCCGCGACGTCCGGGTCTACCGGGCCGGCCCGGCGACGGGCCCCGCGACCACCCCCGCCACCGAGCCGATCCGCGTCTGGCACCTGCTGACCCACACCTCCGGCCTGACCTACGGCTTCCACCACGCCCACCCGGTCGACGAGCTGTACCGGCTGCGCGGCTACGAGTACGCCGCCCCCGCCGGCACCGACCTCGCGGCGGCCTGCGAGACCTTCGCCGGGCTCCCGCTGCTGTTCGAGCCCGGTACGGAGTGGAACTACGGGGTGTCGACGGACGTGCTCGGCCGCGTCGTCGAGGTCGTCTCCGGGCAGCCTCTCGACGCCTTCTTCTCCGAGCACATCTTCGGGCCGCTCGGCATGGACGAGACCAGCTGGTCGGTCGGCGAGGCGGACCACGGCCGGCTCGCCACGCTCTACGCGGCCGGGCGCGACGGGCTCGCGCGCAACCGGACCCTGGGCGACGAGGCGCTGCGGCCGCCGACGCTGCTCGCCGGCGGCGCCGGGCTCGTCTCCACCGCCGGGGACTACCACCGGTTCACCCAGATGCTGCTGCGCGGCGGCGAGCTGGACGGCGCCCGCCTGCTCGGCCCGCGCACCGTCGCCTACATGACGCGCAACCACCTGCCCGGCGGCGTCGACCTGGAGGCCTTCGGGCGCCCGCTGTTCGCGGAGTCGGCGTTCCGCGGGGTCGGCTTCGGGCTCGGGTTCTCCACCGTCGTCGACGCGTCCGCGGGCAAGGTGCTCACCAGCCCGGGGGAGTACGCGTGGGGCGGCATGGCCAGCACCGCGTTCTACGTCGACCCGGCCGAGGCCGTGACGGCGATGTTCTTCACCCAGTTCGTGCCGTCGAGCGCCCACCCGGTCCGGTCCCGGCTGCGCACCCTGGTCCAGCAGGCCCTGGTCGACTGACACCGCTGCTCGACGCCGGACCGGCCGCGGCGGTGCCCTCGGACGGTGAGATGTGCGTCACTGTCCGGACACGCGGCGGGCGCCGGGAGTTCACCATGAGAGCTCCTCCGGCGGCGACTCAGCGCTGAGGCGCGCCGACCGCACGGCAGGGTGGAGGTGGGCGTGATGAGTCCCGATCCGATGGACCACCACGAGAAGATGCGGCTGCGCGCAGCGGCCTTCCGGGCGACGCGGCTCTACCCCGGCCCGGTCGGCGAGCTCGTCTCCCGCGAGCTGCTCACCTGGGAGGAGTTCGGCTACCGCCTCGGGGGCGACCAGCTGGTCATGCGGCTCGTGGACCACGTGCTGCACGCGCCGCTGGTCCAGGGCGACGCCGCGTAGCCCCGGCTCAGCGGCCGACCGTCGCGACGCCGGCCGTCACCGGCTGCTCCTCGAGGGCGACGTAGGCGGAGGCGAGCACGACCGTCATGGCGACGAGGGTGACGGCCGTGCCGATGCGAGCCACGAGATCCACGGGTCGGGAATCGCGGGGACGGTCCCCGGTGTTAGCCGAGAGCCACCAGGTACGGTGGAGGCCGCCGTCAGCCCGAGGAGTATCACGTCGTGCCACCGCCCCCCCGCCGGATTCCCAAGAAGAAGATCAATCCGCTGCACGCCAAGCGGATCGCGGACGTCGACTGGAAGGACGTCACGCTGCTTCGCACCTTCATCTCCGACCGCGGCAAGATCCGCGCCCGCCGCGTCACGGGCCTGACGCCGCAGCAGCAGCGGCAGGTCGCCGTGGCCGTCCGCAACGCCCGGGAGATGGCGCTGCTGCCCTACCCGCGGGCCGGGCGGGGCTAGTCCTCCGGCGCTGCCGGGGGTCGTCGCCGCACCGGGCGGCCCCCGGCGCCGTCGCGCCGAGGACGTGTGTAGCATCGTCTCCGCCGTCAGGGAGCGATCCCGGCGGCCGTGCCGCCCCTTTAGCTCAGTCGGCAGAGCGTCTCCATGGTAAGGAGAAGGTCTACGGTTCGATTCCGTAAAGGGGCTCGAGCGAGGCGTTCCGCTTCCCGACGAAGCGGAGCCCGTTCTCGCGAAGCGGTGTAGCTCAGTCGGTAGAGCAAGCGGCTCATAATCGCTGTGTCGCCGGTTCAAGTCCGGCCACCGCTACCCACGCTGACCGTTCGTATCATTTTGCAAGCAGGAGGCACCTGCGATGGCCAAGGCCACCGACATCCGGCCGAAGATCACGCTGGCGTGCGAGGTGTGCAAGCACCGCAACTACATCACCCGCAAGAACCGCCGGAACGACCCGGACCGGCTCACGATCAAGAAGTACTGCTCGAACTGCAACCTGCACCGCGAGCACCGCGAGACGCGCTGAGCTCGGGAGATCGGGTGATCGCCGACCACGTCGGCCGCACGCTGCCCCCGTCTCCGCCCTACCTGGTCGGGCGCGAGAAGGTCCGGGAGTTCGCCCTCGCCGTCGGCGTGGGCGCTTCGGTGTGCACGGACCTCGACGCGGCCCGGGCCGCCGGACACCCCGACCTGGTCGCGCCGCCCACCTTCGCGGCCACGTTCACGCTGCCGCTGATGGAGGCGTTCCTGCGCGACCCCGCCGTCGGCTGGGACTACGGGCGCATGGTGCACGGCGAGCAGTCGTTCACCGCGCACCGCCCGCTCCGCGCCGGTGACGAGGTGGTCACCACCCTGCACGTCGACGACCTGCGCACCCGGGCCGGGAGCCTGTTCCTCACCCTGCGCTGCGAGGTCGCCGACGCGGCGGGGGACCCGGTGCTCACGGCCGTCTCGCTGATGGTCACCACCGCCGGGGAGGTGGCGTGATCGAGCTTGCGAGGTCACCGTTCGGCACAGCACGGACCGGCACGGGCCCGACGAGCGTCAGCGAGGAGGGGCCGTGACGGAGCCGGCGTTCGTCGAGGCACCGTCGGGCACGGCCGCGGCCACCGAGGTCCGCACGTCGGTCGACCTGTCGGCCGTGGCCGCCGGCGACACGCTGCCGCCGCTGCGGGTGCACGTGACCCGCGCCGACCTCGTGCGGTACGCCGGCGCCTCCGGCGACCTCAACCCGATCCACTGGAGCGAGCGGTTCGCCGTCGGCGTGGGCCTGCCGAACGTCATCGCCCACGGGATGCTCACCATGGCGCTGGCCGGCCGGCTCGTCACGGCGTGGGTCCGCGACCCGGCGGCCGTCATCGGCTACGCGACCCGCTTCACGCGCCCGGTCGTCGTCCCCGACGACGACGAGGGCGTCGCCGTGGAGCTCACGGGCGTCGTCAAGGACGTCGTGGCCGAGGGCGACGGCCGCGTCGCGACCGTCGCCCTGAGCGCGGCGGTGGACGGGAAGACGGTGCTCGGGCGCACCGTCGCGCGGGTCCGCCTCCCCGCCTGAGCGCCGCTGCGGGCCGGCGCCGCGACCGCGTGCGCGGCGCCGTCGCCCCGGAGCGACCGCGCTACCGCGCCTCGGCGAGCAGCGCGCCCATCCGCTCGACGCCCGTGCGCAGGTCGTCGTCGGCCAGCGCGTACGACAGCCGCAGGAAGCCCGGCGTGCCGAACGCCTCCCCGGGGACCACCGCCACCTCGGCGTGCTCCAGGACCGCCGCGGCGAGCCCGACGCTGTCGTCGATCCGGGCGCCGCGCAGCTGCTTGCCGATCAGCTCCTGCACCGACGGGTAGGCGTAGAAGGCGCCGCGCGGGGTCGGGCAGACCACGCCCGGGATGGCCGAGAGCAGCTCGACGATCGTGCGACGGCGCCGGTCGAACGCCGCCCGCATCTCCGCGACGGCGTCCAGCGGCCCGGACACGGCCTCGATCGCGGCGCGCTGGGCGACGTTGCAGACGTTGCTGCTCAGGTGGCTCTGCAGGTTCGTCGCCGCCTTGATCACGTCGGCGGGGCCGGCCATCCAGCCGACCCGCCAGCCCGTCATCGCGTAGGTCTTGGCCACGCCGTTGAGCACCACGCAGGTGTCGGCCAGCTCGGGCACCGCCACCGGCATCGACACCGCCTCGGCGCCGTCGTAGACCAGGTGCTCGTAGATCTCGTCGGTGACGACCCAGACGCCGTGGTCCACCGCCCAGCGGCCCACGGCCTCGGTGAGCTCGCGCGGGGCGACCGAGCCCGTCGGGTTGCTCGGCGAGCACCACAGCAGGACCTTCGTGCGCGGGGTGCGCGCGGCCTCGAGCTGCTCGACCGACGGCAGGTAGTCCGCGTCGGGGCCGGTGGTCACGACGACCGGCACCCCGCCGGCCAGCGTGATCGCCTCCGGGTAGGTGGTCCAGAAGGGCGCGGGCAGCAGCACCTCGTCGCCGGGGTCGAGCAGCGTCGCGAAGGCCTGGTAGACGGCCTGCTTGCCGCCGTTGGTGACGAGCACCTGCGCGGCGGTGAGGTCCAGCCCGCTGTCGCGCTTCGTCTTCTCCGCGACGGCCGCGCGCAGCTCGGGCAGGCCGGCGGCCGGGGTGTAGCGGTGGTTGCGCGGGTCCGCGCACGCCGCCTGGGCGGCGGCGACGATCGGGGCGGGGGTCGGGAAGTCCGGCTCGCCGGCCCCGAACCCGATCACCGGGCGCCCGGCGGCCTTGAGCGCCTTGGCCTTGGCGTCGACCGCGAGCGTCGCCGACTCGGCGATGCCGCCGATCCGGGCGGAGATCCGGTCGTGCCGCTGGGTGGAGGGGGGTGCTGCGGTGCCCATGCCCGCATCCTCCCGCAGGCGGGTCGGTGCGGGTGGGCAGGGGGGCGCCGGGCCGGGGCACCGACCAGCCGCGGAAAGCCGTGCCGGGTGGTGCCGTACACTTTTCTGTGGCGCGGGTTCACCCCGCGGTCCTAGGGGTGTAGCTCAACTGGCAGAGCAGCGGTCTCCAAAACCGCAGGTTGCAGGTTCAAGTCCTGTCACCCCTGCACCGGAGGAGAACAGCGAGGAGTGGCGCGGTGAGCGAGGGCGACGAGGCGGACGAGGCGCGGGAGCGTCCCCGGACCGCCGCCGACCGTCGAGGACGCCGGTCGGACGCCCCGTCGGACGGGCGACCGTTCACCGGCGGCACGACACGTGCCCGGGGCACCGCCGTCCGGGAGCGGGGCAAGGGCTCGCTGCCGAGCAGGTTCGCCCGCTTCCTGCGCGAGGTCGTCGCGGAGCTGCGCAAGGTCATCTGGCCGACGCGCAGCCAGCTGGTGACCTACACGATCGTCGTACTGGTCTTCGTGTCGTTCATGGTCGCGCTGGTGTCCCTGCTGGACTTCCTGTTCGGGCGGGGCGTGCTGTTCCTGTTCGGCACCTGACGCACCACCGATCACCGCACGACACGCGACGACACGACGAGGACGAGACGTGACCACCCAGGGCCCCGGGCCGATCGAGACCGACGACCGCGACACCATCACCGGCGACGCCGAGCACGGCGTGTCCGAGCAGGAGGTCGACGTCGAGGTCGCGCACGGGGCGGACGTCGCGTCGCACTCCTACACCGGTGAGGACGACGACCCGGCCGGTGCGGACGACACCGTGACGGAGTCGGCCACCGCATCCGACACCGACACCGCGGCGTCCGACACCGGTGAGGCCGGGGCGGAGGGGTCCGCCGACGAGGAGCCCGCCGAGACGGACCCCGCCGAGGAGATGCGCGCCGCGCTGCGCCGCGCCCCCGGCGACTGGTACGTCGTGCACTCCTACGCCGGCTACGAGAACAAGGTGAAGGCGAACCTCGAGACGCGGGTGCAGACCCTGGACGTCGAGGACTACATCTTCCAGGTCGAGGTGCCCACCGAGGAGGTCACCGAGATCAAGAACGGCCAGCGCAAGCAGGTGCAGCGCAAGGTGCTGCCCGGCTACATCCTGGTCCGGATGGAGCTCAACGACCAGTCGTGGGGCGCCGTGCGCAACACCCCGGGGGTCACCGGCTTCGTCGGCGCCACCTCCAAGCCCTCGCCGCTGACGATCGACGAGGTCGTGAAGTTCCTGCTCCCGCGCACCGAGGCCGCCAAGCCCGCCGCGGCGCGGGCCGGCGGGGGCGCGGCCGCCGCGACCGGTGGCGGCGCCAAGGCCACCGTCGAGGTGGACTTCGAGGTCGGCGAGTCGGTCACGGTCATGGACGGGCCGTTCGCCACGCTGC
>DASVUG010000270.1:0-30841 GCA_036387155.1 Pseudonocardia sp.
CAAGACCCTGCTGCGCCCCGGCGAGGTCCTCGCGGCGGCGCGGACCACGCCGGGCGCGGCGGAGGCGATGACGGGACCCTTGGACGTGTCGGCGGCGCTGGCGTGGCGGGACTTCCAGGTGTCCGGCTACGACGACGCCGGCCAGGTGGCGTGGGCGCGCGGCGCCGGCATCGACGTGATCCGCGGGTCCGGCCGCCTGGCCGGCCCGGGCGCGGTCGTCGTGGGCGGGACGACGTACACCGCCGAGCACGTCGTCGTCGCCACCGGCTCCGACCCCGCGATCCCGCCCGTGCCCGGCCTGCGCGAGCTGCCGGGCCTGTGGACGGACCGCGAGGTCACCGGGCTCACCGAGGTCCCGGCGCGACTGCTCGTGCTCGGCGGTGGACCCATCGGCGTCGAGATGGCCCAGGCCGTCCGCCGGCTCGGGGCGTCGGTCACGCTCGTCGAGCGGGGCGAGCACCTGCTCCCCCGCGAGCCGCGCGCCCTCGGGGAGGGCGTCGCGGAGGCCCTGCGCCAGGACGGCGTCGAGCTGCGGCTCGGCGCGGCGCCGGCGGCCGCCCGTCGGGACGGCGGCGAGTACGTCCTGGAGTTCGCGGACCGGTCCGCGGTGCGCGGCGACCGCCTCCTCGTCGCGACGGGGCGACGTCCCCGGGTCGGGGACATCGGGCTGGAGACGGTCGGCGTCCCCGCCGATCCGCGCGGCGTCGTGGTCGACGCCCGCATGGCGGCGGGCCCGGGGCTGTGGGCGATCGGGGACGTCACGGGGCTCTGGCTGCTGACCCACGTCGGCGAGTACCAGGGGCGGGTCGTGGCGTCGAACATCCTCGGTCGGCCGCGGGAGGCGCACTACGAGGCGGTGCCCCGGGTGATCTTCTGCGATCCGCAGGCCGCGTCGGTCGGCGACGCCGACGGGCCGTTCACGGCCACCGTCGCGCTCGCCGGGATCCCGCGGACGTCGACCTACACGCGGGCCTACGACACCCGGCCGGGCTTCCTCACGCTGGTGTCCGACGGCGCCCGGCTCACCGGTGCCTACGCCCTGGGCCCGGAGGCGGGCGAGTGGCTCCAGCAGGTGACCCTGGCCGTCCGCGCCCGCACTCCCCTGCCGGTGCTGCTGGACGTCATCCAGCCGTTCCCGACGTTCTCCGAGGCGGTCTTCCAGGCGCTGCGCGAGCTCGACGCCCAGCTCAGCCGCAGGGAGTCCCCCGCCGTCGCCGCGTCGGCCCGGTGACGGGAGCGACCGTGGACCCGGTGATGGAGAGCGCCCGCGCCGGTGCGCGGGACACCGCGTTCCTGCCGCTGCGCAGCGGCCGGGGCCGAGCCTTGATCGTCGCGACGGTCCTCGCGTCGATGGCCGGCTTCCTCGACGCCACGGTCGTCAACGTGGCGGTTCCGGCGATCGCGCGTGACCTGGGCAGGAGCCTGGCGGCGCTGCAGTGGAGCGTCACGGGCTACCTCCTCACCGCGGCGGCACTGCTCCTCGTGGCCGGTGCGCTCGCCGACCGCTACGGGCGCCGCCGCGTCCTCCAGGCCGGCCTCGTCGTCATGCTCGTGGCGTCCGTCGTCTGTGCGATCGCGCCGTCGTTCCCGGTCCTCATCGGTGCGCGGGTGGCGCAGGGCGTCGGCGCGGCTCTGGTCGTCCCCAGCAGCCTCGCCCTGCTCAACGCCACGCTGCGCGTGCAGGACCGGGCTCCGGGCATCGGTGTCTGGGCCGGCCTGGCCTCGCTGGGCGGTCTGCTCGTCGGACCGTTCGTCGGCGGCTGGCTGGTGGACCACGTGTCGTGGCGGGCGGTCTTCCTGCTCAACGTCCCCCTGATCCTCGGCGCCCTCCTGGCGCTGCTGGCCGTCCCGGACCGGGTCGCCCCGGTCGGTCGGCTCGCCCTGGACGTCGGCGGCGCGCTGCTCGCCGTCGCCGGCCTGGCCGGGATCATCGACGGGCTCACCCTCGGCACGACCCGGGGATGGACGAACCCCCGGGTCGTCCTCGGCCTGGCGGTGGGAGCGGCGTGCCTGCTCGCCCTGGTCCCGGTGGAGCGACGGGTGCGGGCACCCATGCTGAAGATCAGCCTGTTCGCGTCGCGGCAGTTCACCGCGATCAACGTCGCGACGGCCGTCTACTACGGCGCCCTGGCCGCGGCGGGCTACCTGCTGGTGCTGGAGTGCCAACTCGTCCTGGGCTACACGGCCACCGAAGCCGGCGCCGTCCTCATCCCGTCGTCGCTGGTCTTCCTCGTGCTCTCGCCGATCAGCGGCGCCCTGGTGCGGCGCCACGGACCCCGGCGGCTGATGACCGCCGGGATGCTCACCGGAGCGGCCGCCTTCGCGTGGTTGGCCGTCGCGCGGGGGCACTACGCCGCGGCGATCCTGCCGGGTGCGCTCCTGTGGGGCGTCGGGCTGGGGCTGACGGTGACGCCGCTGACGGCCGCGGTGCTGGCCACCGTCGACGACGCCGACCTCGGCGAGGCCTCGGCGATCAGCGACGTCGCCGCACGGCTGGGCGGGGCCGTCCTGACGGCGCTCGTGCCGCTGCTGGTCGGGGTACGGGCCGGGGACGATCTCGCTCCCGCGCTCGCCACCGGCTACCGCCCGGCGATGATCGTCCTCGCCGCGGTGTGCGCGGTGGCCGCCGCGGTCTCCGCGGTGTTCGTCCAGGACAGCCGGATCGCCGGCCCCTCCTTCGCCCCGCCCGCGCCGTACCACGGCTGCGCACTGCCGGATCCGCGCCCGGACGTCGCGTCCGGTCGCCCGTCCCTCGTCACCGTCCCGAGAACGGAGCCATCGTGACCGCCCTCTCCGACAGCTCGACCACCCTGCGGGAGCCGGCCCTGCGCGGGCAGACCGTCGTCGTCATCGGCGGCAGCTCCGGCATCGGGCTCGCGACCGCCCGGTCCGCCCGTGCCGAGGGCGCCCACGTCGTCCTCACCGGCCGGGACCCCGAACGCCTCCGGCGGGCCGCCGGGGACGTCGGCGCGCTGCGACACGCGGCGTTCGACGCCCACGAGCCCGAGGGTCTCGACGCCTTCTTCGGATCCCTCGACGCGCCGGTCGACCACGTCATGGTCGCCGCGGGCGGCCCGTACTACGCGCCGCTGCCGGACCTCGACGTCGCGGACGCCGCCCGCTACGTCGCCGACCACGTCCGGCTGGCCCTCGGAGCGGCCCGGCAGGCCGCCGGCACCGTGCGGCCGGGCGGCACGCTCCTGCTCGTGAGCGGCACCGGAGCCCGCCGGCCGGCCGTCGGGATCGCCGTCACGGCGCTGCTCACGGCCGGCCTGCCCGCGCTCACGGCGAACCTCGCGCTCGAGCTGGCGCCGGTCCGCGTCAACCTGATCGCCCCGGGCTTCGTGGACACGCCGCTCTCGGCGTCCCTGCTCGGCAGCGAGCTCGACGCCCGCCGCGCCCAGCTCCGCGCCACGCTGCCGATCCACCGCGTCGTCCAGCCGGAGGACGTCGCCGCGCTCGCCGTGCACCTCATGGTCAACACGGCGCTCACCGGCGCGACGTTCGACGTCGACGGCGGGCAGCAGGTGCTCGGATGACACACCTGAGCGTCGACCGCCGGAGCCCCGGCTACTGGCGGGTCGTGTTCGACCACCCGCCGATCAACACGATCACCGCGACCACCGTCGCCGAGCTCGCCGCGCTCGTCGGGCTGATCGAGCGGGATCCGGCGCTGAAGGTCGTCGTGTTCACCAGCGCCAACGCGGACTTCTTCCTCGCCCACTACGACGTGGAGAACGACCCGGGGAAGACCGCGGCGCTGGGCGTCGGCCCGACCGGGATGCCCGCGTGGACCGATCTGCTCCTCCGCCTGTCCCGCGCTCCCGTGGTCAGCATCGCCGCGATCAGGGGACGCGCCCGCGGCGCGGGGAGCGAGTTCGTGCTGGCCGCCGACCTGCGGTTCGCCTCCCGCGAGAACACGGTGCTCGGCCAGTTCGAGGTCGGGATCGGCGTGGTCCCCGGGGGCGCCCCGATGGCCCGTCTCGCTCGCCTGGCGGGCCGCGGACGCGCGCTCGAGATCCTGCTCGTCGCCGACGACGTCGACGGACCGCGTGCGGAGCAGTACGGGTACGTCAACCGCGTGATCGCCGACGACCGGCTCGACGCCGAGGTCGAGGCGATGGCCCACCGGCTCGCAGGCTTCGACCGCGAGGCGCTCGCGCGCACGAAGGCCTACGTCGACCGGGCGACGCGGCCCGCGGACAGCGAGCTCACGGGCCCGGTGGCCGACTTCCGCGAGCTGTTCGGGCGCCCCGCGCAGCAGGCGCAGTGGGCGCGGCTCCAGGCGCTCGGGCTCAACACCGACAGCGACGTCGAGCGCGATCTCGGGCGGCACGTGGCCGGGCCGACACCCTAGCCGCGGCGCCCGCTCGGCCGGCTCAGGTGCCCGGTCGGAGGTGGGCGTGGAGCGTGTCGTAGAGCGCCGAGTAGTCGGGCCGGCGGAAGAGGGACCGCTCGTGGCGGGGGCGGCTCCAGGGGACCTCGATGTCCACCTGGACCCGCCCTCCCGCGATGACGACGACCCGGTCAGCCACCAGGAGCGCCTCGGCCAGATCGTGGGTGACGAACAGCACCGTCTTGCGGTCGAGCTCGTCGCCCCAGATGTCGAGGAAGACGCTCCGCACCGACGCACGGGTCTGCGCGTCGAGAGCGGCGAACGGTTCGTCCATCAGGAGCACGGCCGGGTCGGTGGCCAGGGTCCGGGCGAGAGCGACCCGCTGACGCATCCCCTGGGAGAGCTCGGAAGGGTACCTGTCGAGCACCGAGGACAGGTCCACGCGACCGAGCAGGCGCTCCGCCAGGTCCCGTCGTGCTCGTCGTCCCCAACCCTGCACCTCGAGGCCGAGCTCGACGTTCTGACGGGCCGTGCGCCACGGCAGCAGGGCGTCGCGGGCGAACATGTAGCCGACGTCCCTGCGCCCCACCCGCGGCGGTTCGCCGAGCACCGCCGCCTCCCCGGAGGACGGCCCGACCAGGCCGGCCACGAGGTCGAGCACCGTGGTCTTCCCGCAGCCGCTCGCACCGACCAGGGCGACCAACTGTCCCCTCTCGACGACCAGGGACAGGCCGGTGAGCACCCGCACCGGCGCGCGGCCGTTCGCGCCGAACCCGACCGTGACGGATCGAAGGGCCACGGCCGGCTCGCCGCGCGGAGGCTGGTGCTCGTCCACGTGTGGTCGTGCTCAGCGTCGTCCGGCCTGCTGCCAGCCGAGCAGCGAGGCTTCGACCGCGCCCAGCACGAGGGTGAGGACGGAAGCGAAGATCGCCAGGATGATCAGCAGCGAGTACACGTGGGCCATCGACAGGGTCGCCGAGTAGCTCGCGATCAGCTGACCGACACCGGACTGCGACGCGAGGATCTCGGAGCTCACGACGCCGAGCAACGCGTAGACCGCCCCCAGCCGCAGGGCCGCGAAGACGGCGGGCAACGCGACCGGGACGTACAGCTTCCAGAACAGCTGGGCCTTCGACGCCCCCAGCGTGAGGCACACCCTCCGGTGCTCCTCGTCGGCACTGAGCACGCCGGCCCGCGCGTTCATCAGGAAGATGAACACGGCGATGCTGAACCCCAGGGCGACCTTCGAGCTCTGGCCGATCCCGAGCAGCACGACGAACACCGGCGCGAGGGCGATCCTGGGCGTGCTGTTGAGGGCGTTGAGGTAGGGCCCGAGCACCGCCCACGCGCGCGGCAGCATGCCGAGCAGCACGCCGAGCGGTGTCCCGACCAGCGCCGACAACGTCAGGGCCCCGACGGCTGCTGCCAGCGTCGACGACAGGTTGGACCACAGGGCGCCGGAGCGGTGGAGGGACACGGTGGCGTCCCAGACCGCCCCGGGGCTCGGCAGCAGGGCACTGCTGCTCAACCGCATGTGGTGGGCGAGCTGCCAGACCCCCAGGACGATGGGCGGCACGGCCAGCCGCCACAGCCACACGCCCGGCCCTCCCCCGTGCCGACGCGGTGTTCTCGATGTCTCGTCGCTCGCCCCGACCTCGTCCACGGCGCTCATGAGCCTGCCTCCCCCGGGCCTGCCGTCAGGCTGTCGCGCAGCCCTCCACCACGTGACTGGCGAAGTCGGGCGTGTAGTTGTTCGGGGTGAACCGGCTCTGGTAGCGCCAGTTCTGCTCGGTGAGCGGCGCGATGTCGACCACCGGGCTCTTGTACGTCTCCCACAGCGAGGCCGACTCGTCGAGGTCCGATCCGATCTTGACGTAGGCGAAGGCCTTCGGTCCCGCGTCGCGGTCGTCCACGAGGGAGGCGAAGCCCCGGTTCAACGCACGGCAGAACCTCATGACCGTGTCGGGATGGCTGTCGGCCCAGACGCAGTTGGCGACGGCAACGGCTTGCCAGAAGACCCCGAGCGGCGAGTTCGGCCCGGCGAGAACCAGTAGCTTGTCGAAGCCGGCTCCGGACGCTCGCAGGTTGACCTCGAGCTGCGTGTAGGACATCGCGACGTCGACGCGTCCCGAGGTGAACGCGGCCAGCGCCGTCGGAGCGGAGCCGATCGCGAGCCAGGTGACGTCCGTGTCGGGGTCCAGCCCGGCCTCCTTCAGCAACGTCCTGAGGACGAGCTCCTGAGCGGCTCCACGCGCGGCGACACCGACCCTGGTACCCCTCAGCTGCCGCAGGACGTCCGGGAAGGGCAGGTCGACGTCGAGGTGCAGGTCCGGCCGCGCGATCAACCCGTACGCCGCGCCCTCGGTCGGACGGAGGACTCGTGCACACGCACCGTTCTCGATCGCCGCGTACAGCTGTGCCGGCCCGACGTTGCCGACGTCGAAGTCGCCCCCGACGACCCCCTGCAGGATCACCGCGCCGGAGGTCGCCCAGGTCGGCGAGAGTTCGAGGCCCTGCTCGGCGAAGGCACCCTGGACCACGGCCGCCGCGTAACCGGTCGCACCTTGCTCCTGGACACCGACGAACGACACCCTCGTGGGGGACGCGGCCGTGAGCTCGCCCCCCGCCGACCCGTTCACCGGAGGGCCGCCGCTGCAGGCCGCCGTCATCAGGATCGAGGCCGCGAAGCAGGCGACAGCCCGCAGCACGACGGTCTCGGTTCGCAACTCGTGCCTCCTCGGGCGGAGCGAGACGATGTCCGGGCCTGCGGAGCTGAACCTCGCAGTCTTGCCGTTCCGCCGTGCCCTGTCACGGGCCCGCGACGCCGGCAGTCCGATCGAGGTCGCCGCCACGGGTCTACGGGCGAGCTCCCCTCGGGGGGCCTGGGTCACGGGCCGGCAGGGCGTCCCGCAAGCCGCGTCGGGAGGTGATGCCGAGCTTGGTGAACACCTTGCGCAGGTGCCACTCGACCGTCCGCGCGCTGAGGAACAGCTCCGTGGCGATCTCGGGGTTGGTGCGACCGTCGCGCGCCAGCCGTGCGATGTGCTCCTCCTGGGGCGTGAGCTCGGTGACGCTGTCGACCCGCCGCGCGCGGACGTGCTCCCCGGTGGCCTGGAGCTCCCGGCGAGCCCTCTCGGCGAACCCGTCGGCCGACATCGCCACGAACATCTTGTGGGCCGTGCGCAGCTCGGTCCGCGCGTCGGAGCGCCGGTTCTCGCGCCGGAGCCACTCCCCGAACACCAGATGGGCGCGGGCCTGTTCAGCCCGGAGGCCCGCCCGGTCCAGCCGCGAGATCGCCTCGCGGTACAGGTCCTCCGCCTGCTCCCCGTCGCTGAGCATCGCCCGCGAGCGCGCCCCGAGACCCAGGCCCCAGTCGCTCCGGCCCGGGTTCGCCGTCCGCTCGAACTCCGCCAGCGCGGTGCGGGCCAGCCCGGGCTGCTCGCACCGGACGGCTGCCTCGACGCGCTCGGGAAGCATCCACGTGGACACGAGCATCCCGGGGAGCTCCGCACTCGCCGGTGTCGCCATCGCCAACGCCGTCTCGTACTGGCTGACCCCGTTGTGGAGGATCGCGGCCGACCAGCGGGCCAGATCGATGCCCAGCCCCTCGCCCCGGTCGGCGGACTCCCTGGTCGTCGCCGCGACCAGTGCGGACGCTTCCGGGACACCGCCCCGGTAGGCGGACAGCAGCATGGCGCCGTACGGCGCGACCTGGATGCCGGTCGCCGCCTTGATCGCATCGTGCTCCGCGACCAGGACAGCAGCGGCCTCGAAGTCGCCCTGCCACGTCGCGACCAGGGCCAGTACGTTCAACGCAGCCGGCAGGACGGACAGCGCACCGAGCCGGCGGGCCAGCTCGACCTGGCGGGTACCGACCGCTCGGCAGCTGTCGACGTCCCACACCGCTGCCGCGGCCACGGTGCCCAGAACACCCCAGTGCAGCCAGTTGTCGGCGGGCAGCTCCTCGGTGAACAGCCGTCGCAGCGCACCGCGCAGGACGGGCTCGGCGGCCGCGCGGCCGTCGACCACCAGGATCGCCAAGCCGTCGATGACCTGGCCGAACGGCCCCCTCGGCACATCCGGCCGGGGGGCGGCGCGCGTCGCGAGCGACACGTCGACCACGCTTCCGCCCGGGCCGGCCAGGTGGCCCGCGTACATCGCGGCGCCCCAGGCGTCCGAGTAGGTCTGGCGGGCCAGCGCCGGATCCAGACGCTCGAGTCGCCTCGCCGCCCGCACCAGTCGCACCGACGCGTCGCTGCCGGCGTTGGAGGCCGAGGCGACCAGCCCGCGCAGCAGCTCCACGCGTACCCGGACGAACTCGTCGGACGCCTCCGACTCCGCCAGGGCCAACGTCCCCAGGGCCGCGTCGAACGACCCCGTCCGCAGGTGGGACCGGGCAGCCACCAACCGTCGCTCCACGCGGGTGCGCGGATCCGACGTCAAGCTCGCCGAGCGCCCCAGCAGGGCGGCGGCTGCCGCGAACCCACCCCGGGCCTGGGCCCGTGCGGCGCTCCGCTCGAGGTCGTCCGCGACTCCGTCGTCAGGACCCGACGTGGCGTGGGCCAGGTGCCAGGCGCGACGATCCGCATCGGTGTCGGGGTCGGTCGCCTCGGCCAGGGCCCTGTGGGCCGCCTGCCGTTCCTCCACGGACGCGGAGCCGTACACGGCCGACCGCACCAGCGGGTGGTGGAACCGCACGCTGGCACCGATCTCGAGGAGGTGTTCGCCGGCGGCCGCTGCGGCCGCATCGGTGCCGATACCCAGTGCCGAGGCCGCGCGCCAGATCGTCGTGGCGTCGCCGATGGCGTCGGTCGCCGCCAGCAGCATGAGCCGTTGCGTCGGCTCCGGCAGGCCGCGCACGCGGCGTGCGTAGTGGCTCTCCACCTGCGCGGCCAACCCGCCCGTCCGGGGCACGGCGAACCCGCCGGCCAGCTCGGCGGCGCTCATCCCCCGCGGGAGCTCCAACAGGGCCAGCGGGTTCCCCCTGGTCTCGTCCACGAGCCGATCGCGAACCCGCTCGTCCAACCTCCCGAGGACGACGGAGTCCAGGAGGGTCCGCGCGTCCTCGTCCGCGACGCCCGTGACGAGCAGCTCGGGCAGGCCGATGCGGCCCCGCTCGGGTCCCTCGCCGTCGCGGATCGCCAAGATCATGGCGACGGACTCGGCAGCGAGCCGGCGCGCCACGAAGCACAGCACCTCGAACGACCCCTCGTCGAGCCACTGGGCGTCGTCGACCAGGCACATCAGCGGTCGGGCCTCCGCGGTCTCGGCCAGCAGGCTCAACGTCGCGAGGCCGACGAGGAACCGGTCCGGAGCCACCCCGTCGGTCAGGCCGAAGCAGACGCGGAGCGCCGACTGCTGCGGATCCGGCAGCGCGGCGAGGTGGTCGAGCATCGGCAGGCAGAGCTGGTGCAACCCGGCGTAGGCGAACTCCATCTCCGACTCGACGCCGGCGATCTCGACCAGCCGGAAGTTGGCGGCGGAGGTGGTCGCCAGGTAGCGCAGCAGGGCCGTCTTGCCGATCCCCGGCTCCCCGCGGACGACCAGAGCCGCGCTCTGCCCCAGGCGGACGTCGTCGCGCAGCTGGTCCAGAACACGCAGCTCGGCGTTCCTGCCGCGGAGGCGCGGCGCGGCGTGTCCGACGATGTCACGGGTGATGGATCCGATCTCATACCCCGGGGTCCCCCGGACGCAAGGGACGCGGGCGCAGTCCGCGCGCCCGCGCCGCACGCGACGTAGGAACGATCAATGGAGGAGGGGCGGTGCCCGACCGACCCGTCGTCACCCCGATCACCCCGGAGCTGCTGCGCGGCGCCCTCGGCGTCGAGCGCACCCCGACCGGTACCCGCGTCCGCCGCCTGCCGGCACGGGCGCTGCAGCAGGCTGCGGACCCGCAGCTCGCGCTGGCCGAGTCGCAGCCGTCCGGGGTGCGCATCGCCGCCGTCACCGCCGCCACCACCCTGGAGCTGACCGCGCTGGCCACCCGCTACGGCCTGCGCGGCGCGCCCCCGCGCCCCCCGGGTGTCTTCGACCTGGTCGTCGACGGTCGACTCACCGCGCAGGCGAGCCTGCCCACCGCCGTCGCGGTCGTCGTCGATCCCGCGACCGGTGCCCGCGAGACCGTCGCGGCCCCGCCGTCACGCGTGGTGTTCGACGACCTCCCCGCCGGGGAGAAGTCCGTGGAGATCTGGCTGCCGCACAACGAGGCGGTGGAGCTGGTCGAGCTGCGCGGCGACGCGCCCCTGCGTCAGCAGCCCGCCCGCGGCCCGGTGTGGTGCCACTACGGCAGCTCCATCAGCCACGGCTCGAACGCGACCCACCCGACCGGCACCTGGCCCGCCGTCGCCGCCACGCTGGCGGGTCTCGACCTGGTCTGCCTCGGGTTCGGCGGCAGCGCGCTGCTCGACCCGTTCGTCGCCCGCACCCTGCGCGACGCCCCCGCCGACCTGATCAGCCTCAAGATCGGCATCAACCTCGTCAACAGCGACGTCATGCGGCTGCGCGCCTTCCGCACCGCCGTGCACGGCTTCCTCGACACGATCCGCGACGGCCACCCCACCACCCCGCTGCTGGTGATCTCGCCGATCAACTGCCCGATCCACGAGGACACCCCCGGCCCCGGCGCCCTCGACCCCGCCGCCCTCGCCGAGGGCCGGGTCCGGTTCGTCGCCACGGGCGACCCGGCCGAGCGCGCGGCCGGCAAGCTGACCCTGCGCACCGTCCGCGCGGAGCTCGCCCGCATCGTCGCGGAGCGCGCCACCGACGATCCGCACCTGTCGTACCTCGACGGGCTCGCGCTGTACGGGGAGGCCGACGCCGCCGAGCACCCGCTCCCCGACGCCCTGCACCCCGACGGCCCCACCCACCGCCTCATCGGCGAGCGCTTCGCCGCGTACCTGCGCGGCGAGTCGTGAGCTCGACCGGGCCGGGTCAGCGCCGGTCGGGCTCCCGCGGCGAGCGCCGCCTGGACCGGCCCAGCTCGACACCGCCGTCGGCGAGGATCTGGCGGGCCTTGATCAGCTTGTAGACGAACAGCACGACCGCGGCCACCGCCCCGGCGTCGTCGAGCAGGCCGAGCGGGCCGAGGATCGCCTCCGGCACCAGGTCGATCGGGGAGATGAGGTAGAGCGCCGCGCCGCCCATCGCCACCAGCCCGCGCGGCGGGATGCGGTAGCGCCACATCACGTAGCCGATCACCAGGGTGAGCAGCAGCGCCAGCACGCCGACGATCCACACGGTGGTGCGCAGCCAGTCGGGCATGACCGCAGTGTGCCGCGACCGGTCCCGGTGCGCTGGGTCTGACGGGCCGTCAGAAGGCCGCCCGGGGCACCCCCATGCCCGGGTCGACCTGGTGCGGGCCGTTCTTGCCCGGCCGCACGTCGAAGTCGAAGATCGCGGTCGGCAGGTAGACCGTCGAGCACGAGTTCGGGATGTCCACCACGCCCGAGAGTCGCCCCTCGATCGGCGCCGCCCCCAGGATCATGTAGGCCTGGATGGCGCTGTAGCCGAACTTCTGCAGGTAGTCGATCGCGTGCAGGCAGGCCCGCTGGTAGGACAGGTGCGAGTCGAGGTAGCGCTGCTGCCCGTCGAGGGTCACCGACGTTCCGGAGAAGGCCAGCCACTCGCTGTACTGCGGGTCCGTCCGGCCGGGCATGAAGATCGCGTTCTCGGCCACGCCGTAGGTGTCCATGCCGCCCTTGATGAGGTCGACGTGCAGGTCCAGGAACCCGCCCATCTCGATCGCCCCGCAGAAGGTGATCTCGCCGTCGCCCTGGGAGAAGTGCAGGTCGCCCGCGGACAGGTTCGCCCCCGGTACGAACACCGGGTAGAAGACCCGTGACCCGCGCGTCAGGTTTTTGATGTCCTGGTTGCCGCCGTTCTCCCGCGGCGGGGCCGTCCGGGCTGCCTCCGCAGCGACCCGGTCGAAGTCGGCGCCGCCGAGGCTGCCGAGGATCGCGGAGTCGGCCAGCGGCGGCAGGGCCAGCGGGGGGACTCGCTGCGGGTCGGTGTCGATCAGGGCTTGCTCCCGGGCGTTCCAGCGGGCCAACAGCTCCGCCGACGGCGCGGTGCCCATCAGGCCGGGGTGCACGATGCCGGTGAAGGACACGCCCGGGACGTGCCGCGACGTCGCCACCCCGCCGCGGAAGTCCCAGACCACCTTGTAAGCGTCGGGGAACTGCTCGGTGAGGAACCCTCCGCCGTTCTGCGTGGCGAACACGCCGGTGTAGCCCCAGCCCTGCCCGGCCAGCGGCCCGGAGTCCTCCTGCGGGATCGGGCCGACGTCGAGGATGTCGACGATCAGCAGGTCACCCGGCTCGGCGCCCTCCACCGCGATCGGGCCGCTGAGCACGTGCACCCCGGGGAGCGGAGCGTTGAGGACGTCCTCGGCCGAGTCGTCGTTGTGAATCGCTCCGTCGAACCACTCCCGGCAGTGCAGTCGGAACACGTCGCCGGGCTGCACGTGAACCTGAGCGGGGATGTCCGGGTGCCAGCGGTTGTGGCCGACGATCTGCTGCTCGGTGAAGGGCTTCGTCGAGTCGAGGGGGAACACGACCTGGGGCACGGGCGACGTCCTTCCTTCGGAGCGGAGCAGCGGTGCTCAGGGGCGGGGCAGCCGGGCGTGCCGCGGGTCGGTGCTGACGCGAGGGCCCCGCCCCGACGCGGGAACTCCGCGCACGACCTGGGGGGCCTCCGCGCTGCGCTCCCCGGCCTCGACCGCGGCGCGGACGCCGACCGACAGGCGGCGCAGCGCGGGCGCGCCGAACGTCCGCCGGCTCGGCGCTGCGCAGGCGGGGCACACCGCCTCCTCGTCCGCGGCGGCCATGGAGCGCACCAGGTCGAACGGGCCACAGGCGGTGCAGCGGTAGGAGTAGGTGGGCACGGAACTCCCGTCGGCCGCGAGCGGGTCTTCCAGGCCGTCGACGCTATTGAGGCGCGGGTGACCGAGTCAAGGCGGACGACGGTGACCGTACCGGGTGTTCTCGGCGACGCTCGACGCCGAGCAGGCCGGGCGGTGCGCCCGATCGACGCCGCTCGGCCGTCGACTCCACAACCGACGGTGCACGCGTGTATCACGGCAGCACGCCGCGCCTCTCCCCAGCAGACGAGCCACCCGTCCACCTCCAACAGCGGTGAGGCTGATATGTCCGCAGAGATGACCACGTGGCGGTTCCGACGCGGTGACGCCACCGCCAGGGAGATCCAGGACGTTGTGGAGGAGGTGCTCAGCGACCTGCGCGAGCCGGGCACCGAGACGGACGCCGCGGCGCGGGCGGCGGGCCCGGACCCGGCCGCTGTGGCTGATGCCCGCGCCGAGGTCACCGACGGCGAGCACGGTGCGGAGCCGATCCTGACCACGATCGTCGTCGGGATCGCCGTCAGCGCCGGCTCGAAGGTCGCGGAGTCCCTCTGGAAGGACGTGCTGTTGCCGCGTATCCGCCGCCGGCTCGGTGTCGGCGCGCTCGGCGTGGAGAACAAGCCCGAGAACGCGGCGGAGCGGGAGGGGTGAGCGCGCGCCGACCGGGCGTGGACGGAGACCGGCCTCTACCTGGACGCGGGCGAGTACGAGTTTGAGGCGGCAGGCCGCTGGTCCAGCGCGCGCAACTCGTCCGGGCCCGACGGTGAGGTCGGGATGCTGCACCTGTCCGGCGCCCTGTTCAGCGGCATCGTCGGCCGGATCGAAGGTGGGCTGCGGAGCCTGTTGAACAACGACGAGGCCGAGCTCGTCGGCACCCGCCGCGAGAACGACCTGCCCTGGATGTCGCTCGTCGGGCGCGTCGCGAACGAGGTGACGATACCGATCAAAGGTGCACGACCGCCCGCACCCACGATCGAGGTCAGGCCCGACGAGAGGCTCCCACTCGGCGTCGCTCGCACCGCGCCCATTCGTCGACCGGGCTACCTCTACGCCTACCCGAACGACGCGCTCGGCTTCTACGGCAACAATTCCGGGTCGGCGCGGCTGACCGTCATGCGGACCGGATAGCCCGCAGAGGCGGTTCCCGCGCATCCGGGGTGACCGGTTGGTCGCGGTGGCGTCGGCATTCGCCCGCTTTGCGGCCGAGCAGTTCGACCTGAGCCTTCCGGTCGCGGGTGATCACGGCACGATGATCTGGTAGGCGAAGTCCCCGCCCTCGGGTGCCACGATCTCCAGGTTGTCGGTCATGACGCGGTGCAGTCGCCGCGCGTCGGCGCTTCGCGGGTCAGGTGGTGCCGGGTGGGCCTCAGTGAACGCGCAGCCGTTCCTAATCTCGACGTGGACGGTGATGTCGCCGTTCGTCACCGTGCCGCTGCCTCCGTCGTCGGCGAGGGACCACGTCTGCCGTTGGCCGTTCAGGGCCGCGCGCAGCAGGTCGACGCAGAACTCGTTGGCAACGCGGTGCCCGGGTCGGGTGTCGCGGTACTCGACGTGCACCGTCCGCTCGTCGAGGCGGATCGTCTTGGAAAAGGCGCCGAACGTCTCCACATCGTGGAGCACCACTCCCGGCTCACCGCTCTTCTTCGCGGCGAGGTCGGCTGCCAGCGCCTTGTCGAGCTCGACGATCGTCGTCGGCACAGGCTGGTCGCCGCGGGTGGGGCCGTAGATCAGCCTCACCTCGGCGGTGGGTGCCGGCCCCGAGTCGCTCCCGTCGACCTCGTAGGCGTTGAAGTTGTCCGGGTAGCTCCAGCCGTGCACCCCGCCGGGGCTCGGCGGCTCGCCCGTCGTGTAACGGCTGGCGTCGAGGTCGCAGGCGACGTAGGCGTGGTTCGGGGTGTACACGGTGTTCTGCAGCACGCGGCCGTCGCACTCGGCGCCGGCGAAGGACGCCCAGTCGACGTCCAGGGACTGGTAGGCCTTGTGCGTGCCGCTGATCGAGACGGCGCGGCCGCCGACCATGGCGAACAGATGGGTGATGCGGCCGCCGTTGCGGTCGACGACCACCAGGGCGTGCTCGTTGTACAGCACGACGTTGGGCAGCGGGTCGTGGTCCCACTGCAGACCCTGCACCTCGCTCCTCGACCACGGGGGCCGCTCGGCCCCGGCGAAGCCCTCGTCCTCGAAGGCCGCCACGGCGTCGATCACCGGGCCGCCGTCCCGGTATGCCCCCGGCTGCCCGCCGTCCGGCACCTTCGTCGCCCACTCCGCCCAGAAGCTCGCGTTCAGGTAGACGTGCATGTTTCGCAGCTGCAGCGACTCGGCGACGACGAAGTCCTCGGGCTCCGTGGCGCCGGCGCCGGGTGGGTCGATCCGCGGCCGCTTGGACCACTGCGACTCGTGCAGGCACATCAGGAAGTACAGGCGCGCCAACGTGGCCAGGTCCCCGCCCCCGTCGTCGCGCGGATCGCGGCGCGCGAGTGCGTTCTCGGCCCGGTCGGAGATCGCCCGGAGGTCCTCGTCGAGCCACGCCGCGCTGGTGCGGGCCCAGGCGCCGTACCAGGTGTCGAAGGCGAGGTCGTAGCTGTGATCGGGCTCGGGGGCGACGTTCTCGATCCGCCACTTCTTCTCGATGTAGGGATCGCTGGCGCGCACCAGCTCCAGCTGACCGACGACCTCGGGAGCGTGGGTGCCCGCCGGCCACAGGGTCTCCGTGGTCACCGCCCGGACCCACGGGTGCGCAGCGACCCACGACAGCACCGCCTGGTAGCGCTGGTTGCTGCCCGAGCTCCCGTCGAACCACCCATTGCCGCTGGCCTTGTCCGCATCGTCGCTGTAGACGACGAGGTTGCCGCGACGCTCGTCGACCAGCGTGGCGAACTCGACGAGCTTGCGCCGCAGGTTGAGCGGCATCGTGCCCCGGTCGGCCTCCTGCCCCGTGGCGCCGAGCAGCGTGTCCTTGGTCTCCCGGTCGATGAACAGCAGGTAGGCGCCGGTGCGCGTGTCGCGCCAGAGGTACTGCCAGTCGACGTAGCGTTCGTCGTCGTGCCTGCCGATAGCGGGCTCTGCGTTCTGCACGATGGTGTTCGTGGCCGGCTGACCGTGTTCGTCGGCGCCCGCGTCGACCACCAGGAACTCGACGCCGGACTCCCGCAGCGCGTCGGTGACGTGGGTTCTGTCCACCGTGATCCGCGAGTCCGGGTAGTACACCCGGCGGACCTCTCGGTCGTACCCGACCATGTCCTGCAGTGCCTGCCGACCGAGGTCGATGGCGTCCCGGTTCGTCGCCTTCGTGTAGTAGGGAAGGCGGTGGGCGCCGTAGCCGGCGACGACGGGTGTGAGCCAGCCCGCGTCCACGTCCGCGGCGATCGCCGTCAGTTCGCCCGGGCTGTCGTGGGCGAGGAGCCCCAGCAGCCCTCCGTTCATCGCCCACAGCTGCGGCACGCCGAAGCGCCGGTGCGCATCGATGGTGAATGCGTAGCCGTCGCCGACGCCGTTCTCGGGGGCGCCGGGGCGGCTGCTGTAGTCGGCCTTCTCGTCGCGCATCGTCAGCTGGGCGTAGCTGCGCGGGGGGTCGTAGCCGTCGTCCGGAGTGGCGAACAGGTCGTTGAGACCCTGGATCGCGAAATTGACGAACATGAAGCGGGCCTCGCCGACCGGTGGGGGCGCGGCGAGGTTGACCTCATCCGTGACTCCGCGGTGGCGCACCGTCACCATCGGCAGGGCGTCGTCGCGGCACGGGACCGCCACGGTCACGGAGTCGGCGGCGACGTCGACCAGCGGCACGTCGATGACGCCGTCCCGACCGGCGTCGCGCGGCACCGCGCGGAGGTCGACGATCGTGGTGCCGTCCACCTCCACCACCAGGTCGGCGCGCTCCGGCGGCCCGTCGAAGCCCAGGTCCAGCACATCGACCCGGATTTGGTCGAGATCGGCCTTCCGGCGGTGGAGCAGGACGTAGGCGTCAGGGGCACGGCCCGACGAGGGGATGTGGGTGCGCCGAACCTCTTCTCGGGTAAACCGCGGGTCGACCACCCGCGTCCGGTAGGTCGGGGTGCCTGTGGTCACGTCCTGTTCGTCGTCGCGGCCCGCGGTGACCGTCAGCGCGTACCGGACTTCGGCGCCCTCCGGGACCTGCGGCACGGTTCCCTCGAGGTACACCACTCGGCCGGCGACGATCGCCGCGTCGTCGAGCGCGGCGTAGTAGGGCAGGTGCGTGAACGAGAAGGCGCCAGTCCGGTCCATCCGGTCCCGCAGCTGCTCGGCCAGACCGGCCGTCAGGCGGCGGGACCGCACGCGCGGGCTCCACGGGCGGCCGTCCACCTCCACCGCGAACTGCCAGGATCGGACCCCGGCGCCCGGACCGCCGACAGCGACTCGGAACGGGAGCAGCAGGTCGAGCGGCCCCGCCTTGGCCGGGCCGGGGACGACGCGTGGGAGGGTGTCGGTCTCGAAGTGGGTAATCGTCGGCGGCATCACGGCTCCTCGGGCGACGGGACGTCCTCATCTGAGGACACGGCCGCCGCTCGATTCGATACACGCGCGCACAAGCCAGAGCAGGGGTTCTTCCGTCCCGCCTCACCCGACGTACATCTGCACTCGGGAGCGAAGCCGACAGTGATCGTCCTCCAGCTCGTCGGGGTCGATCTCCCCACGGCGGACGCCAACGGTAGGAGGTCGTCGGCCGGTCTGCGCCGAGCACGGCCCCGATCCGCCGGCCCGGGCCGGCGGCGGCGACGCTGACAGCTCCTGAGTGGCACTAGCCGCGCAAGCGCATGTCCTGACCCTCCCGCGCGAGCCCGCACCGGAGCGTTCGCAGCGCTCGTTGGCGGGTGGGGCCGATGCTGCCGACGGGCAGCCCCACCATCCGGGAGACCTCGGCGTAGTTGGGCTTGCTCGTCGAGAACAGCACACGGACCAACTCGCGGCGTTTCACCGGCAGCTCGGAGACGGCGCGAGCTACGGCCCGGCGCGCCTCCTCGGCCAGGACGACCGCCTCCGGCCCCGGGTCGCCGCCCATGACGTGGGTCTCTCCGATCTCGGTCGGAGTCTCCCGACGCGCGCGCGCCAGCAGCGCGAGACACTCGCGCCGCGCGACGGTGGCCAGCCAACCGCCGAGGCTGTCGGCGTCGCGCACGGTGTCCAACCGCTGGAACGCACGCAGCCAGGTGTTCTGGACCGCGTCGGCGACGTCGGCCTCCTGCAGCCGGTAGGAGCCGACCACGCCGCGGACCAGGCCCTCGTACCGCGACACCAGCTCGCCCCATGCTCCCGGCTGCCGATCGCACGCCGCTCTGACCAGCTCGGCGGTGGTGGGCGAGAGGAGCGTGACGGCATCGACGGCAGCCGGGACGGGAACAGCCATGATGACTCCCGGGGAGGAGCGGGACGTGTGGGAGCACACGGTCGCGCCCGTCCCTTGCAACGGCCTTGCAGAGCGCGGGAGTCGCGTCCGGTCAGCTGGTCGCTGCAGTGGCGAAGACCAGTGCGGCGTCGGCAGCGAGGCGCGCGCGCTCGGCGGCGTTGCCCTCGAGTCGGCGCTCGGCGATCGCCAGCACCTCGCCCATCAGTCGGCGGGCCCGGGCGACGTTTCCCGCGACGGCGAGCGCGACCGCGAGCCGCCTCCCGGCCAGCAGCGTGCTCGAGTGCTCGGGCCCGAGTGCCGCCGAGAAGATCCGATGGGCTCGCTCCTGCGCCTCGATGGCTGCACTCGTCCGGCCGGCGGCGGCGTGGTCGAGGCCCAGGTTGGTCAGGGCCATCGCCACGCGCGAGTCCTCGGTGCCGAGTACTCGCTCAAGCAGGCGTACGGCCCGCAGGTGCACCTCGACCGCCTCGTCCGCCCGGCCCAACAGCCGCAGGACGTAGCCGAGCTTGTCCAACGTCTGCGCGGTATCGGGATGATCGGGCCCGCACACCCGGGTGAACACGGCCAGTGCGCTGCGCTGCAGCGCGACCGCCGCCTCCAGGTTGCCGGCGTCCTGCTCGACCATGCCCAGCCCGGCCGTGGCATGTGCCCAGTCACGCCCCTCGCCCTCGCCGCGGTTCTCGAGCAGCGCGCGTCCCGACCGCAGCGCCTCGCCGGCTGGGCCGTGCCGTGCCGCGCCCCACATCGTGTAGCCGAGATCGATCAGTACGGGCGGCACGAGGTCCTCCCGCCCGGCCTTCTGCAGGGCGAGCAGCGCGCGCTCGTGCGCCTCGATCGCTGCCGTGGCGTCGTCGGCGCAGTTGAGGACGTGGCCGAGCCGGTTGTAGGCGTGGGCGAGAACCACGTCGTCGGAGTCGAGGGCCGTGTCGAGGACCCGCACGGCGCGCCGGTGCAGCTCCAGGGCGTGACCGAGGTGCCCGGCGGCGTCGAGCACTTCGCCCAGCTGGCAGACGAGCCGGCCGTGCAGCACGGCGTCGTTGGTCGGCTCGTTCAGCTGCAGCGCAGACTCCAGGACGCGCCGCGCCGCCGGGTACAACGCACGCTCCGCCTGCCGGTGTGCGAGGGCGGCCAGCGCCTCCACCAGCCCGTCCGGCACGGTGCCGAGCTCTCGGGCGTGCGCGGCGAGGCTCACGAGATGAGCCGCGACGTCATCGGTCCCGGCCTCGTGGGTGGTACAGGAGCGGGCCACTTCATGGAGCCGGCGACGACGGACGACCATCGGCATCCGGGCCCGCACCACGTCCTGCACGAGGCGATGAACGCGCAGGACCCCGGCGCCGCGGTCGACGAGCGAGAGCCGCAGCAGCTCGGCGATCGCGTCGTGCAGGTCGAGCTCGTCGCCAGCCACGGGCGGACCGAGCCGGCGCAGGGTCGCGACCGTGATCGCGTCCGGCGCCAGGAAGGCCAGATCCTCCAGCAGGCGGGCCGCGCGGGGCGACCGCTGGTGCAGCCGGTCGAACGCGAGGCCCCAGGTGGTGGCGACGGTCGGCTGGGAGTCGAGCGGGTCGCGCAGCAGGAGGGAGTCGCGCCGCTCGCGGAACAGCTCCACGTAGTCCGGCACGGACATCCCGGTCTGCTCGATGTAGGCGCATGCCTGCTCCAGCGCGAGCGGGAGGTCGCCGAGGAGGTCGGCGAGGGCGTCCGCCTCGGCGGCGAGGTCTCCGGTCCGCTCCACCACGTACCGCACCGACTCGGCACGGGCCAGCGGCGTCACCGTCACCGGACGGGCAAGCCGGCGCCACGCCGGGTTCTGGGAGGTGATCACGACGTCACCGTGCCGGGCGGCGGGCAGGAACGGTTCGAGGAGGGCGGGGTCGTCCGCGTTGTCGAACACGAGCACCCATCCGGGCGTGCGGTCGAGCTCGGCCCAGAGCGCCGCCGGCGTGTCCTCGCCGCGCTCGACGGTCACGATCCCCAACGCGGCCGCGAGATCGGCCAGGCCGGTGGCGGTGCCTGCCGGGTCCTCGGCGGTGATCCACCACGCGACGCGGCCGGGACGGTGGCGGCGGTGGGCCAGCTCCAGGGCGAGCTCGGTCTTCCCGACGCCGGCCAGACCGACCAACGCCAACGCCCGCGGCCGGCGGGCGTCCTCATCGAGGACGGCTCCGACCTGCGTGAGCGCCTGTTCCCTCCCGACGAACGACCGGTCCCGCGGCGGCAAGTTCGTCGGCGCGGTGAAGAACCCGGCGGTGGGGGTGGGGAGGGGCTCCTGGGCCAGCACGGTGGCGTGCACGCGGCGCAACGCGGGCGTCGGGTCGACACCGAGCTGTTCGGCCAGTGCGCGACGGCAGCGCTCGAACGCCGCGAGCGCATCGGCCTGGCGTCCAGCCGCGTAGAGCGCGCTGACCAGGCGAACGACCACCGACTCCCGTAGCGGATCCCGCTCGGCCAGCTCCTGCAGGAGTGCGACGTGTTCGGTGGCCCGACCACGGCGGAGCTGCGCGTCCGCGAGCGCCTCCGCGGCGAGCACCCGCAGCTCCTCGAGCTTCGCGGCGGGGGCGGCGAGGAAGTGCGCTTCGCCCATCGGGCCGAAAGGGTCCGGCCCGCGCCACCGTGCGAGTGCCATCTGCAGGATCTCGGCCGCGGCATCGTCGTCGCCGCGGGCGAGCGCCGCCTGGCCCTGGTTCACGTCGTGGCCGAACTGGTCGGCGTCGACGGCGACGACCCGTCGGTCGAGCAGGTACCGGCCGGCACGCCGTGGGATCGCGTCGCCGCCCAGCAGTCGACGCAGCCGCGACACGTACGCGTGCACGGACGCCACCGTCGACTCCGCGGACCGCTCGGCCCAGACGTCCTCGACGATCTGCTCGACGGAGACGGCCTCGGCGGCGCCGACGAGTACGCGCGCGAGCACGGCCTTCTGGCGTGGCCCGCCGAGCGCCACCGGACGTCCGTCGACGGTGGCCGCGAAGTCGCCGAGCACGTACAGCGCCGAGCCCGTGACGCCCGCACGGTCCGCGCTTGCGCTGGCCACCACCACTCTCCCCGCCCCGCTCTCGTGTGCGAGAAGCCTCGCCGTCCGACCGAGGGGGCGTCAACGCTGTTCGTCGCGCCGCGGACCACGAGTGATCCTGGAAGCGACGACCGACGGGGGTGTCACGGCGCAAGCCGCAGGTTCACCGCCCGTCACGGCACACGGCGCGAGGTTGAGCTGCCCCGCAGGGCGTCGGGACCGGAGCGGAGCATGTCGACGTAGTACGTGACGGCGGCGTGGGGCAGCGCGCGCTCAGCCGAAGGTGAAGCAGTACGCCTCGGCGCCGGCGGCGGCGAACTCGATCTCGAACCGGCGCTCCACGATCGGCCCCGGCTGGCGGACCAGCTGGTAGGTGCGCTGCTCGTCGAGGACGCCGCGGCCGTCGGGGGCGACGTCGGTCCCGGCGGCACCGTCCAGGGCCCGCCCGTCGAGCAGGACGCGGAACGGGACCGGCTCCGTCCCGGCCGGGGGCCCCATCACCAGGTTCACGTCGCGCGCGGCGAACGTGAAGGCGATCCGCCCGCCCGGTTCGTCGAGCAGCGCGGCGTGCTCCGCGACGGTCCACGTCCCCGCCAGGTCCCAGTGGTTGAGCGGCAGCCGCCCCCGCCCCGCGTAGCGCTGCGCCACGCCGAACCCCGCCTCCGCCGCCGAGGCGAACCCGGTGGCCTGGCCGTAGCCCAGGTACGTCTCCGGCGAGCGCAGCGTCCGCCAGTCGGCCCCCACCTCCAGGCCGCGGGGCTCCACCATCACCAGCTCCTGGTCGACCTCGCGCGCGCCGGCCTCGACCAGCAGCTGCTGGACCGCCATCTCGGTCATGGCGTACTCGCCCTCGCCGAAGTGGTGGTACCGGACGCGGCCCTGGGCGTCGGCGAGGTACAGCGCCGGCCAGAAGCGGTTGGCGAACGCGCTCCACACCGCGTAGTCGTTGTCCACCGCCACCGGGTAGTCCACCCCGAGGACGCCCACCTGGGCGACCACGTTGTCCAGGTCGTGCTCGAACCCGAACTCCGGGGTGTGCACCCCCACGACGGTCAGCCCGGCGTCGGCGTACTTCGCCGCCCAGGCCCGCCGGTAGGGCAACGTCCGCAGCCAGTTGACGCAGGTGTAGGTCCAGAAGTCCACGAGCACGACCCGCCCGCGCAGCCCCTCGGGCGTCAGCGGCTCGGAGTTGAGCCAGCGGGTCGCCCCGGTGAACGGAGCCAGGCGGCCCTCGACCGGCAGCGCGGGGTGGTCACCGGCCAGGCGATGGGCCATCGACCGGATCAACCCCGGCCTGCGCGCCGCCGCCGTGCCGGCGGCCCGCTCGTCGCGCCCCGTCCCGTCGACCATCAGGGGTCTCCTTCCGGTGCAGAGCGGCGGACCGGCGATGACTTCTCGTGCTCCCGGCGGTCTACCACGACCATGACCCCCCGGCCGCCCTCCGACGAGGTGAACATGATGACCCTGCCCCGCAGGACAACCCGCTTCGGCGCACTCCAGGTCGCGATCTGCGTGCTGGCCCTCGCCACCGCCGTCGTGCACCTCTACCTGGGGGTGGTCACCACCATCATGGTGGCCACCCAACCCGAGGCGACAGCCGCAGCCGGTGGCGCGGCCGCGCTCGGGTTCTTCGCGGCGCTGTTCTACCTCGACGGCCTCGGCTACATCGTGCTGACCGCGGCGCTCTACCACCCGCGCTTCGCCCGGTTCCGGCGACTGACCCGCTGGGCTCTGATCGCGCTGACGGCCGCGACGATCCTGGCGTACTTCGCGCTGATCCAGGGCCACTACGACGCGCTGGGTATCGTGAACAAGGTCAACGAGGTGGCCCTGATCGTCCTGCTGCTCGTCGAGGGCCGCCGCGACCGCACCGCGCCCGCAGGAGCGGACGCCGACCGGTACGGCCGCTGAGAGCCCGAAGATCGGTTCCGGCATCAGGTCGGCGGTGGTCCGCCCTCCTCCGCGTGTGCGTCCGTGGGCGCCCGACCCGGCGCTCCGCGATCGCGACCGCGTCCCTGACGGACCAGGCGCCGCGCACCCGAGCCCTCGGCGGCCAGGACGTCGCCGGGGTTCGTGGAAGGACAGGCGGTCAGTGACAGGCAGCCGCACCCGATGCAGTCGGCGAGGTTGTCGCGCAGCGCCGTGAGCCGCGCGATCCGCTCGTCGAGGTCGTCCCGCCAGGCTCGGGCGAGGTGCGCCCAGTCCCGGGGACTCGGGGGGTGGTCGTGCGGCAGGTCGTCGAGGGCTTGCCGGATGACCGCCAGCGGGATGCCGACGGTCTGCGACGCCCGGATGAAGGCGATCAGCCGGAGGGTGTCGCGACGGTACTCACGGCGGTCGCCGGCGGTGCGGCGGCTGCGGATGAGCCCGACCTGCTCGTAGTAGTGCAGGGTCGAGACCGCGACACCGGCGCGCTGCGCAACCTGTCCCGGCTTCAACCACACCGCCGCGTCGCCCGGAGCGCCGGCCACGTCGACCCCTTGACCTCAAGTGGACTTGATGTCGTGAACTGTAGGACATGGCCCCGTCAATCACCCCGGTCGAGTCCTCCGCGTCCGACGTCGCAGCCCTCGTGGCGCGCGTCGCCGAGCTCGAGCAGGTCCAGCGCGCCGAGGACGTTGACGGCTTCGTGGCGCTGTTCGACGAGGACGCCGTGTGGGTGAGTGCCGCCGGTGTCCGCCTGGTCGGCCGTGACGCCATCGCGGACTCCACCCGGGCGCTGCTGCCCGGCGCCTTCTCCGACGGTCCCGTCGCCTCGGTGCGCTACGACGTCGAGCACGTCCGCTTCATCACCCCGGACGTCGCGCTGACCGGGGTCGACCAGGAGTACCTCGACCTGCGCGGGCAGCCGTTGTCCCCACCCCGCCGCGGCCGTCCCAGCTACCTCTGGCGCCGCCGCGCCGGGCGGTGGCTCATCGCCGCCGGGCAGAACACCAGCGTGCCCGGTCCGGCCGGTGACGCCGCTTCGGCCGCCCTGTCCACCGCCGACGCGGAGTCGCTCCGCCAGATCGTCGGCGATGTGGAGAGCGGCTTCAACGCCAACGACCCCGAGCCGATGGTGCGGCACCTCGCGGCCGACGCCCTCGTCGTCACCGCGCTCGGAGTCGTGTTGCGCGGCCGGGACGAGATCGACCGGGCCACGCGGGCGTCGCTGGCCGCCGGGCCGCTGCGGGACGCCAGTGCCCACTACCGACTGGGCGACATCACGAGCCTGTCACCGGACGTCGCCGTCGCCCACAAGGAGGCCTGGGCGACACCGGCCGCCGCCGAGAGCGGCAAGGCGCCGGAGATGACGGCGCTCTACGTCTTCGCGAGACGCGGTGGCCGCTGGTGGATCGTGCGCCGGCAGAACACCCTCGTGCACGCCGAGACGTAGGAGGGTCGTCCGTTCGCCCGGTGCGCAGAACTGGTCACCTGACCGATGGGCGGTCCCCGCGACCACCGCAGAGTGGACGTGCCACGACGACCAGCGGGAGGACGACATGGGACAGCTGACGGGCAGGACCGCCCTGGTGACGGGAGGCAGCACCGGCATCGGGTTCGCCACGGCCGCCCGGTTCGTCGCCGAGGGCGCCGACGTGGTCATCACCGGCCGCCGGCAGGCGGAGCTCGACAAGGCCGCCGACGAGCTCGGCGAGCGGGTCACGGCCGTGCGCGGCGACGTCTCCGACCTCGACGACCTCGACCGCCTCTACGCCGTGATCGAGGCCCGGGGGACGGGACTGGACGTCCTGTTCGCCAACGCCGGGGGCGGCGCGTTCGGCCGCCTGGAGGACCTCACCCCCGAGCAGTTCGACACGACCTTCTCGATCAACGTGCGGGGCACCGTGTTCACCGTCCAGAAGGCGCTGCCGCTGCTCAACCCCGGCGCCTCGATCATCGTGACCGGCTCGACGTCCGCCAGCCGGGGGACGCCCGCCTTCGGGGTGTACTCGGCCAGCAAGGCCGCCGTCTACCAGTTCGCCCGGACCTGGGCCGCCGAGCTCGCCGGGCGCGGCATCCGCGTCAACTCCATCGTCCCCGGACCCACCGAGACCCCGGGGCTGATCGGGCTGGCGGCTCCCGGTGAGGGGCGGGCCCTGATCGATTCCCTGGCGACCGGCCTGCCGCTGGGCCGTGCCGGCCGCCCCGAGGAGATCGCGAACGGCGCCCTGTTCCTGGCCTCGGACCAGTCCAGCTTCATGACCGGCAGCCAGCTGTTCCTCGACGGCGGCGACGTGCAGACCTTCGCCGTGTGAGCGGCGCCCGCGACCCGCGCATCGGACCCGGTCGGTGCAGAACGTGACCCGGACCCGTGGTCGGTCGACCTGGTTCCGATCCGGCTTACGGGGTAAGCCCCAGCGACGGGCACGGGCACGTGCTCGACCGGAACCACCCACGAGCAGGGAGCGAACCCCGGATGCACCTCCACGACCGGCACGACGAGGCGGGTGGACCGACGGTCCTCGCGCTGGTCCCGCTGGACACCCACGGCCGGGGCCTCCGGGTCGACGGCCACCTCGACCACGGCTGATCGGACGGGCATGGCACGCACCCTCGGTCAGGAACACACGGGCGGCCTGTTCGGCAGCCGCGTCGGCGCGAACATGCTCGGCGCCGTCGTCGCGGAGGCCATCGGGACGTTCGTCCTCGTCTACGGCGGGACCGCCGTCGCCGTCGCCGCTCTCCTCGAGCGCCCGGTGGCCGGCCCGATCTACGACTCGCTGGCCACCCCGCTCGCGTTCGGTCTCGCGCTGCTCGTCGTCGCGGCGTCGATCGGCCACGTCTCCGGCGGTCACGTCAACCCGGCCGTGACGGTCGGGCTGGCGGTCACCGGCCACTTCCCCTGGCGCTACGTCCCGGCCTACGTGGCCGCACAGCTCCTCGGAGCCGTGCTCGGCACCCTGGCCACGTGGGCGACCTTCGGATCGGCGGCCCGCGACACCGCCAACCTCGCCGCCACGATCCCCGGCCCGCAGGTCGGCGCCGGAACGGCCGTGCTCGTCGAGGCCCTGGTCACCTTCGTCCTGGTCTTCGTCGTCGTGTCCGTCGCCACCGACGACCGCGTCGACTCCGGCCTCGCCCCGCTCGCGGTCGGGGCCGCCCTCGCCGTGGGTGTCCTGGTCGCCGGGCCGGTCACCGGTGGCGCCGTCAACCCGGTGCGGGCGCTCGGCCCCGCCCTGGTCGCCGGTCAGTTCACCGCGCTGTGGGTGTACATCGTCGGGCCCCTGCTCGGCGGTATCGCCGCCGCCGCCGTCTACGACCGGTTCCTGTCGAAGACCCAGGCTCCGGCCTGACAGCTCCCGGAAGAGCGATGCGGCTCAGGTCGTCACGCAGACCGTCGAGCCAGACGCGCACGTCGGCCAGGAGGTAGAGGTCGGGGCCGAGGTGCGCGGGCGGGTCGGTGGGCCAACGGCCCGCAGGAGACCCGGTCGGAGCCGGGCCGGGTGAGCTGACGCGCGGGCGTCCGGGCACCGCCGGCGCACACCGCCCACCGATCCGGCAGCGGGGCGACGAGCGGCGCGGCGCCCCCGGGTCGCGGCCCGCCGTCGGCCCCGACCGGTCCTGGTGCCGGCCCGGACACGACGGATACGCTCGCCGGAGGGGGCGGACGACGCCGTCGATCGGGCACCGCCGGTGCCGCATCGGTCCCGGCGGGTCGCGGTCGAGGGAGGCGTCGGTGGACGACCCCGACCGCCCGCCGCCCTCGGCGCTCGTCGGGCGGTCGGCGTCGGTGGACCTCGTCCGGTCGTTCGTGACCGGCGTGGGGCGCGCCGGGGGCGCACTGCTCCTGACGGGGGAGCCGGGCGTCGGCAAGTCCGTCGTCCTCGAGGTCGCGGTGGGCACGGCCGCCGCAGCCGGTTTCCGGGTGCTGCGGGGCGGCGGGGCGCAGTTCGAGACCGAGGTGGGCTTCTCCACCCTGCACCAGCTGCTCCTGCCGGTGCGCGACGGTCTCGACGCGCTGGCCGACGGGCCGCGGGACGCGCTCGCGGCGGCCCTCGGGCTCGGTGGCGCGGCATCGGGCGGTGACACGCTCGCCGTGTCGGCAGCCGCTCTCGCCCTGCTCCACCACGCCGCGCGGCAGGGGCCCCTGCTGCTGGCGGTGGACGACGCCCACTGGGCGGACCGGTCGAGCGCCCGCGTCCTGGCGTTCGTCGCACGCCGCCTGGCCGGCAGCCGCATCGGGCTGATCGCCGCGGCCCGATCCGGGACCGACTCGCTCCTGGCCCACGCCGGACTGGCCCACCACGACCTGCGTCCCCTCGACCGGGACGCAGCCGCCGAGCTGCTGCACCGCCGGTTCCCGGTGCTGACCGCACCGGTCCGCCGGCGCGTCCTCGCCGAGGCGCAGGGCAACCCGCTGGCGCTGCTGGAGCTGCCGGTGACGATGACCCAGGCCCAGCGCCTCGCCGTGGAACCCCTGCCCGCGGTGCTCCCGCTGAGCAGCCGGCTGCAGCTGCTGTTCGCCGAGCGGATCCGCACCCTGCCCCCCGTCACGCGGCGCCTGCTGCTGCTCGCCGCCCTGGACGGGACCGGCGACCTGCGGGTGCTGGACACGGCGGCGCGGCGCGGCACCTGGTTGGACAGCTTCGCCCCGGCCGAGCGCGACCACCTCGCGCGGGTCGACCTCGGCGCCCGGCGCGTGGTCTTCCGCCACCCCCTGATCGGCGCGGCCGTGGTGGAGCTCGCCACCGCGGCGGAGCGCCGCCGGGCCCACACCGCCCTGGCCGAGGTCCTCGTCGACGACCCCGAGCGGCGCGCGTGGCACCTCGCGGAGGCGGTCGTCGGCGCCGACGAGGAGGTGGCGAGCCTGCTCGTGCTGGCCGCCCACCGCACCCTGCACCGCGGCGACGCCGTCCGCGCGGTGCAGACCCTGCTCAAGGCCGCCGAGCGGCGGCGGGCCCACGCCGCCCTGGCCGAGGTCCTCGTCGACGACCCGGAGCGGCGGGCGTGGCACCTCGCCGAGGCGGTCGTCGGCGCCGACGAGGAGGTGGCGAGCCTGCTCGTGCTGGCCGCCCACCGCACCCTGCACCGCGGCGACGCCGTCCGAGCGGTGCAGACCCTGCTCAAGGCCGCCGAGCTCAGCCCGCACGGAGCCGACCGCGCCCGCCGGCTGGCCGCGGCGGCGCACCTCGGCGCCGATGCCGCCGGCCGGCTCCGGAGCGTCCCGGAGTACCTGGCGCAGGCCCGCAGCGCGGACCCCGACGCCGGGACCTCCCTGGAGGTCGCGGTGGCCGCGGCGTACCACCTGCTCAACGGGGAGGGCGACGTCGCCACCGCGCACCTCGTCCTCGTGCGGGCGGTCGAGAACGCGATCGAGGACGCCGGCGACGAGGCGGCCACGGGCGGGACGGCCCGCGACGCGATCGACGAGGCGCTGTACACCCTGATGCTGGTCTGCCACTTCAGCGGCCGGGACGAGCCGTGGCGCGCGTTCGAGCGCGCGCTGTCCCGGCTCGGTCCGGGTGTCCGGGCGGTGCTGTCGGTGTCGAGCAGCCTCTACGCACGCCCGGTGCGCGCCGGGGCCGCGGAGCTCGACCGGCTGGAGTCGCTCGTCGCCGGCCTGGACACCGAGGTCGACCCCGTCCACATCGTCCGGGTCGGGATCGCCGCCTTCTACGTGGACCGGCTCGACGGCTGCCGAGAGGCGTTGCGGCGCGTGGTCCGCGACGGTCGCGGCGGGGGCGCGGCCACCTCGGCCGTCAACGCCCTGCTCATGCTCTGCCACGACGCCTTCCTCGACGGGCGCTGGGACGAGGCCCGGCGGACGGCCGAGGAGGGCGTCACGTGGGGCCGGACGCTCGGGTACGAGCTCATCGCCCTGCCCGGGCTCTACTGCCTGGCGCTGGTCGCCGCGGTCCGCGGCGACGAGGAGGCCACCCGGACCCTGACCGAGGAGATGACGGCCTGGGCCGCGCCGCGCGGGGTGACGATGCTGGAGCACTTCGCCTGCCGCGTGCGCGGGCTCGCCGCGCTCGGCCGCGACGACTACGAGGAGGCCTACCGGCAGGCGACGGCGATCAGCCCGGCGGGGCAGCTCGTGGCACACGCGCCCGTCGCCCTCGGGATGGCCCTGGACCTGGTCGAGGCCGCCGTCCGGTCCGGGCGCCAGGCCGACGCCGAGGCGCACGTCGCCGCGGTGCAGCAGGCGGAGGTGTTCCGGCTGCGCCCGCGGCTGGCGCTGATCGCCGACGGCGCGGCCGGGGTGGCGGCGTCCGGTCCCGACCCCCGCCGGGCGGAGCAGCACTTCGACCGGGCGCTGGCGGTACCGGACGCCGCGCTGTACCCGTTCGAGCACGCCCGGGTGCAGCTCGCCTACGGCGCACACCTGCGACGGACCCGCGCCATGCACGCGTCCCGCCGGCAGCTCACCGCCGCGCTGCGGACCTTCACGCGCCTCGGGGCGCGCCCCTGGGCGGACCGGGCCGAGCAGGAGCTGCGCGTCAGCGGGCTCACCCACCGGTCGGCGACCGACGGCGGAGCCGCCCCGCTGAGCGCGCAGGAGTACCGGATCGCGTCGCTGGCCGCCTCCGGCCTGACCAACAAGCAGATCGCCACGCGGTTGCACCTGTCCCCGCGCACGGTGTCCAGCCACCTGTACCGCGTCTTCCCGAAACTGGGTATCGGCACCCGGGCCGCGCTGCGGGACGCGCTCGCGAACACGACCGCACCCGAGGACCGCAGGCCCGGCTGAACACGGTCGGGCGCCTCGCGGGCGGGCCTCGGGGCCTCGACCCCGTCCCCCGGACTTCGTGCACGCCGGCCCGCGACGGGTCAGCGTCGCACCGCGTCCTGCACCGAGAACCGCCCCGAGACCTGCGCCGGACCCTCCAGGGCGTCCCGGAGCGCGGCCCGGCTCGTGATGCCGAGCTTGGGGAAGACGCGGTAGAGGTGGATGCCGACGGTCCGACGGGAGATCAGCAGGCGGTCCGCGATCTGGCGGTTCGTGAGGCCCTCCGCGGCCAGCTCGGCGACCAACCGCTCCTGCGGGGTCAGGAGCCCGGCCGGGTCGGGATCCCGGTCGGGCACGTCCAGCCGGCCCCCTCCGGCGGCCCGCAGCTCGGCCGCGGCGCGCTCGGCCCACGGCCGGGACCCCAACGCCGCGAATGCGCCGTGCGCCGTGGAGAGGTGCCGGCGGGCGCGGCCCACCGACCGCGACCGGCGCAGGTGCTCCCCGCGGGCGAGCTCGACGCGGGCCCGCTCGAACCGCCACCGCTCGGTGCCCGGCACGGCCAACGCCCGCTCGAACAGGGCGTCGGCCCGCTCCTCGGGGGCGACGACAGCAGCGGCCGC